>NZ_JAKMAY010000011.1:0-39325 GCF_022015835.1 Streptomyces sp. ICN903
GGGGGCCGGGCTGGGGCCCGGGAGGACCGTCCGGACAGCCGGGACAACCGGGGCCGCCGGGACCGTTCGGGCAGCCTGGGCAGTCCGGGCCGCCGGAGCCGTCCACACCGGACTGGGCGGCGCTCGCCGAGCGCAGCGAGCGCGCCCGCGCCCGGCGCCGCCGCTGGCTGATGATCGGCGGCGGGGCGGTGGCCACCGCCGTCGTCGCCGCGATCGTCGCGGTCGCCGTCGTCAACGAGAGCGGTCCGGGTTCCGGCCCCGCCGCCGCCTCGGACTCCCCGGCGCCGTCGGCCTCCGAGACACCTCCGCCCGACCCGGAGCAGCCGGAGCCCACCTTCTCCTCCGAGCCGCCTCCCCCGCCGCCGGACCCGCGGGAGTTCCTCTCCAGCGCCGAGAAGGACACCGCCCCGCTCGGCGCCGCCACACTCTTCCCCGGCGACTCGATGAAGGCCAACGGCCGCACCTACGACAAGGGCGCCACGGCCTCCACCAAGAGCTGCGCGTCCGGCACCCAGGGCGCGCTCGGCGCGGTGCTGACGAACAACGGCTGCCGCGAGCTGATCCGGGTGACGTACGTGCGCGAGGGGGTGGCGGTCACCGTCGGCGTCGCGGTCTTCGACGACGCCGAGGCCGCGGGCAGGGCCAAGGAGCAGTCCCGGCCCAACATCGCCTCACTGCCCGGCTCGGGCGTGCCCACCTTCTGCCGGGGCGGCGTGACCTGCCGCACCTCCGCCAACGCGCTGGGCCGCTACGCGTACTTCACCATCTCCGGCTACACCAGCGGCAAGGACGTCACCGCCTCCGAGACCGCCGCCCGCCAGGCCGGCCTGGACGCGGCCGACTTCGCCTTCGCCCGCATCCTCGAACGCGGTCAGGAGCAGGCGGCGGCCTCGGTCACCGGCTGACGCGCCGCCCGGACCGGGGCCACGGTCCGGGGTCCGGGGCTCCGGACCGGGCGGCGCGGGGACGTCAGTCCCGCTGGGCTCCCGCCGGGAGCGTGCGCAGGGTCACCTTGGTGGCCGTCTTCCGCTTGAAGGACCAGTCGAGCATCCTCGTCGCGTCCCGGTAGCGGTCGGAGCTGTTCAGGATCACCCCGACGACCGTGCGCTCGTCACGCGTCGCCGCGAAGACCAGGCACGGGCCGGCCTTGGAGCCCGTACCGGTCTTGATGCCGATCACGCCCTTGTACGAGCCGAGCAGCTTGTTGGTGTTGTACCAGGTGTACGTGCGCCCGTTGGTCGCCTTCTGGACGGTCTTGGCCGCCTTGACCACCGCCCTGAACGTGGAGTTCCCCATCGCGTGCCGCGCCAGCTTCGCCATGTCGCGGGGGGTCGAGTAGTTCTTGCCGCCCTTGGAGATGCCGTCGAAGGAGTCGAACTTCGTGTTCTTCATCCCCAGACCGGCGGCCTTCTTGTTCATCTTGGAGATGAACGACTTGGTGCGGGCGGCCGTCGTGCTCCCGCTGCCGAAGGTGTCGGCCAGCGCGTACGCCGCGTCGCATCCGGAGGGCAGCATCATCCCGTACAGCAGCTGGCGCACCGTGAGCTTGTCGCCCGTCTTCAGGTCCGCGGTGCTGGCCCCGTACCTGGTCACGTAGTCGCGGTAGGCCTTCTTCACCGTGACCTTGCGGTTCAGGTCGACGCCCTTGGTGGTCACCACGACCGCTGCGGCCATGATCTTGGTGGTGCTGGCCATCTCCCGCCGGGTGTCGGCACCCTTGCCCCACAGGGTCTTGTCGGGCCCGCTGTCCAGCAGGAAGGCGCCCTTGGCCGCTATCCCGGACGGCCCCCCGGCCGCCTGGGCGGGCACCGCCGTCGGGCCCGCCAGGAGCACGGCGCAGGCAGCCGCCAGCACCACGCCCGCCCTGCGGATCCCCCTCGTGCGAAGTCTCAATGGATGCTCCGTCATCGTGGTCGTCGGGCCCGCACGACGCGGGCCCGACTACTGGACGATCCAGCGCCACCGGCGGTTGCCCGCCGGAACCGGCCAACCCCTCAGCGGCGGCATCCGCGCTCCCGTCCCCTGGGGGACGGGAGCGCGCGCCACTTACCGCACGGGTACCGCAGCGCACCGGAAGTGCCGGACGAACCGCCACCCGGCACCGCCCCGTCCACCGACGTCGCCGTCAACCGTTGCCGCCGAGACGCCGGCAAGCCCCGCCGGAGTAATTCCGGCGGGGCTCAAGGAGGAACCCAAGGGAGGCTGCCGGGAAACAATCGGCAACACCCTCACTCCGAGGACATATGGAATCCTCATGTCATCCACGTCGGCTGACGCATCCACTCGGAGCGAACAAGCAGCCTTACCGATTCCAGCAGGAACGGACAGAGAACCTGTCCACCGACTGCCTCACGAGTCCGTCAGGATCGGTGCTCAATGGCGATACAGGACTCCTCGTAGTCCCACAACTCCTGCTCGGCACCCAATTGCACGACTTCCATGACCGACGAGTAGCCCACAGCGGGTGGAACATCGATGGCCAGCATGGACGGCACCCCTCCCCGCTCGACTTCACAGCCGGTTCGCTTCAAGTCTGCAACCAACCTGTCCTCCTCGCCCTCCTCGAAGAGGATTACGCGGATCGTCGAGTGCCCTCGAGCCGAGACCAGTTCGTCGAAGATGTACTCTTCACCATCGCCCCGCGAGTAAGTGATCAGGTCACCGCGGCTCACTCCGACCACGAAGAACGGGATACTCAGAACCTCTCCCGCGACCTCTGATAGCTCCCTCACCAGGATCCCCTCCTCGCTGTACGGAGGGTAACCATCCTCGTCCTGTTCAAGTGGAAAGGTGACACGAATAATCTCACCGGGAAAAGAGTTCACGGAACTTTCTCAACCTCAGATCTTCCCCTTGGGGGTGTTACTCCATCTCCCGTTACAGGGAACGCATGTTACACGCCCGTTCCAGGGCGCTCCAGGTCCACCGAGGGATTCAGGCCAAATGTGGTCGATTCGAGTTTCCCTCAGATTCGGAGGAACTCCCTTCTGAGAGCGCTTGGCCGGAACCGTCTCAACGCCGCAGTCGTCGCACACGGTACGGCCACCATTGTTCTCTCTGCTCTTCTCCCTGACTTTCCTCTTCCCTGACCTGGTGAACGGCTTCTTCGCCCGCTTCATGTCGGCATTCAGGTCCTGGACCACACCGCGAGAGTCAACCGAGAAACGCGTCCCGTTCACCGGACAGGAGCCAGGAGCAGCGGTGTTCGTGTTGTGGACCAGGACCGGTTCGACTCCGGCAAGCACATAGTAGGTGTGGATGCCGGCGATCGTGAGGTCGTGGGTGCGCTGGCGCTTCTCGAAGTGGCGGATGCCGGTGAGCGTGACGGTGTCGCCGTCCGGAGTACGAAGCTCCATGCCCGGCTCGAGATCGCCGGCCTCGATCCACTCCTGCTCGGACTCCACCCAGAAGGGGTGGGTCGCGGTGGAGATCAGCGCGGCCGAGCCCTCGCCGGCGGCGATGGTCAGGTCGACGAAGTGCTTGTCGTCCTCGGTGACGATGGTGGCGACGACCTCGCGGACCGTGGTCTCACCGGTCTCGGGGTCGGTGACGGTGACCTTGTCCCCGAGCCCGACCTCCTCGATCGGCTTACTGGTGCCGTCGGCGAGGAGGACACCCGTACCCGGCAGGAAGCTGTGGCACTGAGCCGTTTCCAACCTGGCGCCGGGGTTGGAAACGGCTCAATGGATGCTCCGTCATCGTGGTCGTCGGGCCCACACGACGCGGGCCCGACTACTGGACGACCCAGCGCCACCGGCGGTTGCCCACCGGAACCGGCCAACCCCTCAGCAGCACCCCGCGCCGCCTCCCCCACCTCGTCGGCTTCCGGGACACCGCAGCCCGATCCGGAGCAGTCGGAGCCCGGCTTCTCCTCCGAAGCCAGGCTCCGACAGGCCGGCCTTGACGCCGCCGACTTCGCCTTCGCCCGCGCCCTCAGGCGCGGCCGGAACCAGGCGGCGGCCTCGGTCACCGGCGGCCGAAAAGTGTTGTAAGAGCCTTGACCGACCGAGCCCGTCGTCCCTCGGACTCAACCGAAGGTTCTGCAAGGACAGGTGACACCCCCAATCCGGGAGTGCCGCCTGATTCAAGCCTTCGCCACGATGCGGATCAGGACTCTCTGCGCCTCTCCAGGGTCGTCGACGCAGACACGCACACTGGCGTCGCCTTCGGGCAGGTCGTATCGGTGAGAGAAGTCGTCGCCGACAAGGTCCGCGACTTCGACTCCCTCTCCCAGAACTCTCAGAACGTCATCGTACACGCACGTCCCTTCATCCTCTCCGTCTTGCAACGAGACAGAGATGTCGACTGGACCGATGTCTCCGTGAACCACGGCAACAACCACGCATTCGCGGTTTCCCTCTGCAGGCGACTCCAAGGGATCGATTTCCGGGATGCCAAGGGACGAGCCAATCGCTTCAATTCGCACGACCCCCCAAGGGACATCGACTCTGAACTCATCCACGCTACACATCTTTTCACAAGTCCTTATACGGATTTATTCCGTCTCTCTTCATTTGTGCGGCTGCACGACCCTGAGCCGCGCTGCAACTCCTACACTGCGGGAGGAGTATTTGCGAATCGCCCTTATTGATGAACGTTGAGACCGGCTGGTGATCCTTCACCCACGTGCCACTTTTATAGCCGGACTTGGCCGCACCGCAGGTATGACATCCGTACTTGTTGCCTATGTCATTGACGTCCCGGATCTCCTGAGCCTTCCAGTCCCGCTCCGGCCCTCTGGCGTCTATCCAGTCGTGTGTGTTCTCACCGGGGTGGAAGAGTCGGCAAGCATCACCGTACCCCCCTTTGCTGCCTCCGACGTTGTGGACAAGCACGGGCTGGTCGGCAGCGAGCACGTAGTACGTGTGGATGCCGGCGATCGTGAGGTCGTGGGTGCGCTGGCGCTTCTCGAAGTCGCGGGTGCCGGTGAGCGTGACGGTGTCGCCGTCCGGAGTACGAAGCTCCATGCCCGGCTCGAGATCACCGGCCTCGATCCACTCCTGCTCGGACTCCACCCAGAAGGGGTGGGTCGTGGTGGAGATCAGGGCGGCCGAGCCCTCGCCGGTGGCGATGGTCAGGTCGACGAAGTGCTTGTCGTCCTCGGTGACGATGGTGGCGACGACCTCGCGGACCGTGGTCTCACCGGTCTCGGGGTCGGTGACGGTGACCTTGTCCCCGAGCCCGACCTCCTCGATCGGCTTACTGGTGCCGTCGGCGAGGAGGACACCCGTACCCGGCAGGAAGCTGTGGCACTTGCTCTTCCGCGTCAGCTTCGCCTTCGCGGCCTTCAGGGCGTCCTTGGCCTTGCCGACGGTCTTGGAGGAGGACCACATGTCCTTGGCGCCGCCGACCAGGTCGTCGAGCAGGCCCCAGACGCGCTTCGCGAGTTTGGCGCCCTTGGCCCAGTTCCACGGGGCTCCGTACTTGGCGAGGATCTTGCCCGCCAGGCCGCCGACGAAGGAACCCGCGATGTTCAGCGCGGTCTCCCCGCACGCGGCGAGGTCACCGCTGGAGAAGCAGTCCATCGCCGCGTTGATGCCGAGGATGTCCTTGGCGATCTCGACCAGTTCCTTGGCCGCCCGCTTCACCTGCTTCTTCGCGGACGAGTACTGGCGCTGAGCCCTGTCGAGGTTCTCCTGGGCCTCGGTGACCTCCTTGTCGGGTTTCACATAGCCGCCGCCCTTGCTGCTGGGGATGGGCAGCCCGCCCTGGCACTTGATGAGGCCCTGCATGCACTCGGGGATGGCCAGGCCCGTGGGGTCCGACAGCGTGACGGGGGTGTTGTTGGCGTAGGCGTAGCCGTTGATCTGCTGAGGGCTGGTGTAGTCGATGATCGGGTCGACCGAGATGAACCTGCCCAGCGACGAGTCGTACTCGCGCGCCCCGATGCTCGTCAGCCCGGTCTGGGCGTCGATCGTGCCGCCGACGAAGCCCTTCTCGCCCGGCCAGGTGCCGCTCGCCCGGCCCCGTTCCAGCCCGTAGGGGTCGAAGCGGCGCTGTGCGACGGCGCCGGTGGCGGCGTCGATGGCCAGCTCGCCGGTGCCGTGGTGGTCGGAGGCGAGGAAGGACAGCTTGCCGTCGTCGGTGCGGACGGCGATGGTCTGGCCGGCGAAGGAGTAGTAGCGGGTGGCCTCCACCTCGCTGCCGCCCTTGGGCAGGCGCAGTTCCATGCCCGGCAGGTAGACCGTGGTGGCGGTGGCGTCGCGCCGGATGACGCGGTTGCCGTCGGCGTCGTAGAGGTAGGTGGCCTCCCGGCCGTCCGCCTCGACGGTCCTGGTCAGCTGGCCCTCGGCGTCCCAGTGCAGGGTCTGGGTGTCACCGCCCAGAACGCGCTCGGTGGTGTTGCCGGAGGCGTCGTAGGCGTAGGTGGACCGGCGGTCGCCGGTCGGGGTGTTCTCCACGACCTCGGTGACCGCGTGCGGTCCGGCGTCGCCCTCGCCGTGGGTGTAGGTGCGGGTGACGTCCTTGGCCGCGTCCAGGCCGGTGTCGTGGACGACCTCCTTGGTGCGGTTGCCGATCGCGTCGACGGTGTACGACTTCCAGTACGGCGCCGGTCCGCCCAGCGCGCTCTGTCCCGGTGCCGCGCCGCACGCCGCCGGGGAGGAGCCGCCCAGCTGCCCGCCGGCCGTGCCGGATCCGGCTGCCTGCTCGGGGCTCGCCGCCGGGGTCCAGGCCTCGGCCAGGCGCTGCCCGGTGTCGTAGGCGAAGCACTGCACGTCGGGGGAGGCGCCCGAGGTGTCGGAGATCGACAGGACGTTGCCGACCTGGTCGTAGGAGTAGTTCGCCGCCTTCGCCGGTCCGGTGACGCCCTCGATGTCGACCACCGAGCGGGTCAGCCGGTCGGTTCCCTTCTCGTACTGGAAGGTCTGCCAGACCCGCTTGCCGCCACCGGTGGACAGCTGGAGCTGCTGGAGCAGGCTGGTGGTGGAGTAGACGGTGTCGGTGACGTACGGCGTGTTGCCCGTCATGGAGGTCGGGCGCTGCAACTCGTCGTAGCCGAAGACGATCGCCTCCGAACCGAGGCCGCCCGCGGCGGGCATGCCCTGGCCGCCGAGCGTGCCGTCCCGGTTGTAGGTGGAGGTGAAGGTGTAGACGCCCGCCAGCGCGCCCTCGGAGGACGGCACCGAGTAGGCCGTCTTCAGGGGACGGTAGTACTCGTCCATGGCCTGGGTGACCGTGGCGAAGTACTGGCTGCCGCCGTTCACGTACCGCAGCGAGGCGTAGGCGTGCCCCAGCCAACCGGCCTTGTCGTACCGGGTCTCGGTGAGCTTGGTGCCCAGTTGGGGCTGCCCCTCCCAGGTGGAGGTGGCCCGCCCCAGCTTGTCGTAGACGGTGGAGACGACCTTGCCGCGCGCGTCCATCGTCGACACCGGCCGGTCGGCGGCGTCGTAGGTGGTGGTGGAGGTGCCGCTGTCGGGGTCGATGCTCTTGACCTCGCGGCCCAGCTGGTCGTACTCGTACCGCCAGGTGTTGCCCTGGGCGTCGGTGACCGTCTCCAGCTGCCCGGCCGGGGTGTAGGTGTACTTCGTCGCGTCGTAGCCGTTGCCGGGGCCCGCCGCGCCGTCGGGGTTCGGGGCGTCGCCGTGGTAGTGGCGCAGCTCCGTCATCCGCCCGGCGGCGTCGGTGATGGTGGTGGTGGGCACTCCGCCCTCGGGCGGGTCGACGTGGGTGCGCTCGCCGTCGTAGGCGGTGGTGGTCCGCCACTGCTCGACGCCCGCGACCGCGAGGGTCTGCGCCGTGGCGCGGCCCAGGCCGTCGTACTCGGTCAGGGTCTGCGCTCCGACCTGGCCGTCGTTGACGACCAGCAGTTCGTCCGAGGGCGCGCCGAGCGCGTTGTAGGTGGCGTTGGCCTTCCGGACCTTCCCGGTGCCGTCGTAGAAGGTGTCGGCGACCATGCGGGAGCCGTCCGGCCCCTCGGTCTGCTTCTGGCGCGGGCGCAGCAGGCTGTCGTACAGCTCGTACTCCGTGCCGTACTCGCCGCTGATCTCGACCTTCTCGGTCCTGACCGCGACGACCTTGTCCTTGCGGACGGTGTAGGAGTACTTGATGCTCGGCGTCTGGGTCTTGCGCCGGTCCGGCATCCAGACCGAGACCAGGCGTCCCAGGGCGTCGTGGGCCAGGTCGGTGCGCTTGCCGTTGGGGTCGGTCTGTCCGGTCGACTGCCCCCACGCCGGGGCGTAGTCGGTGGTGGTGACGTGGCCGAGCGCGTTGGTGACCTCGGTCTGCGAGATCAGGCCGTTGACGTCGGTGTACTCGGTGCGTGTGGTCGCGCCGGCCGCGTCGGTCTGCGCGGTGGGGCGTCCGAAGGCGTCGTAGGTGGTGGTGCCGGTGACCTGGTAGGTGCCCTTGGTGCCGTCGTGCGAGGTCAGCCGCTCGGTCCTGGTGGCATCGCCCTTGGTGGGCGCGTCGCCGAAGCCGCCGCCGTCGTAGTGGGTGCGCTCGTCGGCGATGACCTGGGTGGTGCGGTCGGGAGTGGCCGAGCAGGCGACGGAGACGGCCTCGCTGCGTGAGGGCAGCTCGTAGATGTTCCTCGCGGGGTTGTCGGCGTACCACAGACGGGTGCAGCGGTCGTCGTCGGTGGTGGCCAGGTCTCCGAAGTCGTCGGTCCTGAGCAGGCGGCCGGTGTCGGTGTCGTAGACGGAGACGGATCTGGTCTTCCGCCAGGTGCCGTCGGACAGCAGGTTGTAGCCGCGGGTGGTCCCCGTCCTGGTGATGGTGGCCTTGGTGGTGCCCCAGGACCTGGTCTGGACGGCGGTGTCGTGCTTCCAGGGCTCGTTGACGACCTTGGAGACGATCCTGCCGCCGTCGTAGGTCGCCGCCTCCAGCTCGAAGCCGGTGTACTCCTTGTGGTCGGTGTAGCTCTTGCCGGTGGAGTCGGTGACCGTCACCGAGCGGGTGCCGCCGTCGGGGTCCTTGTCACCGTGCATGCCCCGCAGGTACGTGTGGTCGGTCCGCGTCGAGGTGGTCTCGCCGTCGCCGCTGGTGACGGTGACCTTGCCGTAGCCTTGCCACTGGCCCCAGGTCAGGTACTTCTCGTCGGTGATGCCGTCGGGCTCGGCGTGCCGCCAGGCGGCCGGGCCCTGGTAGTCGTAGCGGGTGACGAGGTCGTCGCCGCCGCCGGTGCGGTCGGTCTCGACGATCTCGGCGACGACGTACTTGTGGAACCAGTCGGTGATCGGCTCGGTGTGCCCGGGGGGCGCCCACTTCACCGGGTAGCAGCGCTTGGTGGACTTCCCCGGAGCGGGCAGGGCTTTGGCGGTGCACTCGGTGGGGGCGTAGTTGACATCGAGCTGGGCGCCGGTCTCGCTCAGCACGGAGGCCAGGCGGTAGCGGTGGAAGGCGTCGATGTTGTCGCCGTCGGCGTCCACCCGGTTCTCCAGCTGGATGCCGTACAGGTCGACCGAGGGCATCGCGATGTGGTCGTCGCCGACCCGGCCCTCGTGGCCGATCTTCGACAGCCACAGCGTCTTGGAGTCGTCACCGTTGTCGAGGAAGCGGTGGGTGAGCGTCCAGGCGTCGACGTCCTCGTAGGTGTCGGCGCCGGTGCGCATCTGGGTGGTGATGCCGGTCAGCCGCTTGGTGGTCCAGAACGAGGGCGAGATCTGACCGGCCTTGCAGTGGGTGCCGGCCTTGCACTCCAGGTCGACCGGGGTGTCGGGCCAGTGGGCGGCGTTGGCAGTGGTGCGCTTGCTCGCGGCGCAGTCGAAGGTGTCGGTGGGCAGGCAGCGCTCGGCAACGGTGAACTTCACCCGGGCCGGGGCCTTGGCCGCGTACACCTGTTCGTGGCGCTGGCCGTAGTCGATGCGCTTGAGGTAGCCGCCGCGGTGGTACGCGGTGCCGTCGGTGTCCGTCTTGCCGTTCAGGGCGTAGTGGTTGGTCTCCGCCCCGTAGAAGTACGACATGACGTTGCCGTGGGTGTCCTTGACGTAGTCGAGGTTCCACCGCCAGGCCTGCTCGCAGTGCGCCTCGGAGAAGGTGGCGTCGTGGCAGGGCTCACCGGAGTCGTCGCCGAAGACGGGGACGGTCCAGGCCGAGTCGGTCTCCTCCTTGCCCGAGGTCCAGCCCGGCAGCCGGTTCAGACCGAAGTGGTACTCGGTGCCGTCGGTGGTGGTGACCCGCCAGTGCTCGCCGTTGTCGTCCCCGTTGGCGGCGCCGGTGAGCTTCTCCACCCGGGCGCCGCTCTCGCCGGTGAAGTGCCACTCACCGGTGTCGTCGTCCTTGATGAGCTGGCTGGAGCTGCCTTCGAGCATGATGGTCGCGTTGTCGAACGCCCAGCACTGCTCGGCGGAGGTCTTGTGGCCGTCGTCGGCGCAGGGCTTGTAGGCGCGCTCGATGTAGCCGGGTTCGTAGCTGAAGCCGTCGCCGACCCAGGAGCCCTGGTTGTTGGTGACCGAGGTGCGCCCGTCCACGGACTGCGAGGAGTAGCCCAGTCCGATGGTCGGGGTCAGCCCGCCGGGGGTCGGGACGGTACGGAAGGGGTAGTTCCAGGAGAACCCGCCGGAGGAGTTGGCCACCGACCAGCTCGCCGAGGGCGACAGGGGGGTCGCCTTGTAGTCGCCCTTGTCCGAGGAGGTGCCCGAGGTCAGGGCGACCAGAGTGGAGGACTCTCCCGCCTGGGTGGACAGGCCCGGCTTCGCCGGCTGTGCCTCCACGCGCGCGGTGACCGTCCGCTTCGAGGTGTCGTTGTCCGATGCCAGGGGGACGGGCAGTTCGGGGCACTCCGCGGTGCCCGGGGCAGCGGTCGCGGCGCAGTCGGGCAGCTTCACCAGACGCAGCCGGGAACCGTAGCCGCCGCCGTACCCCTCGGCGAACTCCGAGTAGTCCAGCGAGAGTTCCACCGGCCCGGGCTGCTCGGAGCCGTCGGTCCGGCTGACCTTCAGCACCACGGCGCTGTCGAGTTCGGCGGCGCGCTCGCGGTCCAGGGAGGTGATGCGGACCTCGGCCGGGGATGCTCCCGCCTTTCCGGCTTCGGCCTTTCCGGTCTTCTTGTTCTCCGCGGCCTTCTTTCCGGGCTTCTCCGGTGCGGCCGCCGTGACCGTCACCGGCAGACCGCCGACCTCGGTGCGCTCGGCGGTCTTCGCGTCGGCGGCGACCGCGATCTCGGCGCTGCCGGGCTTCGGCCACTCGGCCTTGTCCAGCCGGGTGACCGCTGCCTTCTTCGTGGGGTCGGTCGGCCGGGGTGCGGTCTTGGCGTCCCGGCCCTCGGCCGGGTCGGCGGAGCCCTGGACGCCGGGCCGGCCTTTGCCGGTGTCCTTGTCGAGCGGTACGGCCTCGGCCGTGGTACCGACGAGGGCCAGGTTCAGGCCCAGGACGACGGCGCCGACGACGCGTTTGGGTATGCGGCGGCTGAGCAGGCGGCCTCTGAAGGGATTCAAGGGGATTCTCTTCTCCGCGAGTCCGAAGGCGGGGATTGGGGCGGGCGGCACGGATGGCGGGGCACCGGCGGTGGCCGGTGCCCCGGGCTGTCACAGGTCGGGGACGGCGGTGGGCTGCCACATCTTCTTGATGCCGGTGGGGTCCACCGCGCCGGCGTAGACACGCACCTCGTCCAGCGCGCCGGCGAAGTACTCGCTGCCGCCGCCCTGTGCGGAGCGGCCGACCTGGAGTCCGCCGGTCGCGGGCCACAGGGTGTCGTCCTGGCCGTGTGCGGTGGCGGTCAGCTGGCCCTCCACATAGAGGCGCAGTTCGTTGGCGAAGGCGTCGTAGACCACGGCCAGGTGCTGGCCGGAGCCTCCGCTGACCGGCAGCTGCTCCTCTTCGAGGAACACGGTGGTCGGCGCGTCGGCCGCGTCGGTCTCGGAGACCTCCAGCTCCCACTGCCCGGTGGCCGCCTGGTAGCGCACCGCCACCCGGTCGGTGTTCTGTCCCGGCAGGGAGAACACCGTCTGCGACTGCGCCGGGGAGTCGGTGGTGAGCCGGGCGCGGGCGGTGATGGTGAAGCTGCCGTCGCCGCTCACCGGCGGCGTGGCCGTGGCCGCCCAGTCGCCGTCGCCGTCCAGGGCCAGATGGCCGTCGCCGACCAGTGCGGTGTCGTCGAACAGCGGGTCGGCGGGACGGTAGACCGACGCGTTCCCGTTCAGGGCCAGCGGCTCGCCGCCGTCCTGGACGTTGGCGGATGTCCCGTCGGTGGCGGTGTCCAGCATCCAGTAGCCCCTGCGCTCGGGCTTGACCGTCATCAGCTCGGCGACCTGGGCCGCGGGCAGCACCCGGTCGAAGACCCGGACCTCGGCGAGGTCGCCGGTGAAGTGGTCGCGGTAGCCGGACTTGGCCACGGCCCGTCCGATCTGGAGGTTGCCGTGGGAGGTCCACTCCGAGCCGCGCCGGGCGGTCCCCTTGAGGTGCTGGTTGACGTAGACGCTCAGTTGCGGACCGCCGGTGGCGTGGGCGTCGTAGACACCGGTGAGCAGCACCCACTGGTCCGGGACGACCGTGACGCCGGCCGAGGTCTTCCAGTGGCCGAGTGTGGAGACATCGCCGACCGGCATCGAGAAGGCCCAGGACCCGGCCGTGGCGTCGTACCCGAGGGTGAAGCCGGGCTCACCGCTGCCGTCCTGGCTGATCACGGCCATGTCCCGGTCGAGTGCGGTGGGGCGGACCCAGGCGCTGACGCTGAAGCTGTCCCTGGTGTCCAGCACCGTGGCCTCGGAGTCGAGGTAGGCGTCGGCGCTGCCGTCGAACCGGGCGGCGCTGTCGGCGGCGCCGCCGGGGCCGGTCACCCCGAACCGCACCGCGCTGCCCGCCGTGGCCGGGTAGCGGCCCGACTCGTCGTGGACGCCGTCGGCGTCCGCCTCGTCCGCCAGATTCCACTGCGCGGCGACCGGGCGGCCGTCGGTGACCAGGAACTCGTGCTGGGCGGAGGCGCTGGGGTTGCCCGCCTGGTCGAACGCCTCGACGGTCACCCAGTGGCGTCCTGGGGACATCGGGGTCCAGGTCACCGAGGCGGGGCCGCCCGCGGTGTCGGCGGCGACGGTGCGCGGTGTCTCGCCGTCGAAGCTGTAGCGGTACTCCACGAGGTCGCCGTCGTCGATCGCGTCGTCGGTGTTCGGCGCGAAGGTGAAGGTGCCGGCCGTGCCCACCCCGTCGTGCCACACCTCGCCCTCCGGGTACTCCTGCGAGGTGACCGCCGGGGCGCCGGGCCGGCTCGCGTCGTAGACGATCTCGCAGCGCTGCGGGTCGCCGTCGTGGCTCCAGCCGCCCCAGGCGTCGCCGTCGTAGGCGTTGGCGGACCAGTAGATCACCGAGTTCGGCTGGAGGTCGCCGGTGACCTGGGTGCTCATGGTGTGGCTGAAGACGGTCCCGGCGTTGGGCGACTTGTAGACGGTGTCGTGGGTGTAGGAGCGGGACGTGCCGTCCTTCCCCGTCCAGTCCACCTTGAAGCGCACCTTCACCTTGTCGGTGCGCGAGGAGGTGTGGTCGGGGTCGCGTGCCTCGGTGCGGAACTGGGGCCGCACGTTGGTGTACGGGCGGCCCTCGCCCCAGACGCACTTGCCGCCGGGGTCGGAGGACATGTGCGCGGTCCTGATCTGCTCGGGCGGATTGTTGTAGCCGATCTTCAGGTATGCGTTGCCGCAGATCCGCTTCCAGCCGCCGTAGGTGCTCTCGTCCCCGGCCTTCAGCCCCAGGGACATCGACGTCCAGCTCCCGGAGGCCGCCGCGCTCACCTCGCTGGTCAGCTCGCCGCCCTCGAAGTGCAGGTTGGCCTGGCTGGAGCAGGAGGTGGGGGAGATCTTCTTGTCCACCGTCATCAGGTAGTCGTCCCAGTCGTCCTTGGTGTTCGACCAGTCGCTGGAGGAGGTGATGGTGTGGTTCTTGCCGCCGATCCGGTAGAGCTGGACGGGCTCGGCGCGGGCGTCGGCCCAGTAGACGTGGTTGACCCGGGCGGAGAAGGACGCTTTCAGGATCTGCTTGCCGCGGTAGAACGACATGGGCATCGTGAACAGCAGCCGCCGTACCCCGATGCCGTTGCAGGAGACCGGGTTGTAGTCCGTGGGGCACCTGCCCATGCCGGCGCTGCCGGAGTACTTCCAGTCCTGCTCCCCCGGCATGCCGGACATCACCGATGTCCAGGCCGAGCGCGAGGTGGTGCGCTGGATCGGGTCGATGACCACCGGGTAGACGGTGTCCTCGCCGGTGAGCAGTTCCCTGTCCGGGACGAGGGTGAGGGTGTCGCCGCTCACCTCCACGTCCACCGGCGCGGTGCGGCCGCCCCTGCCGGGGCCCTCGGCTGCCTCGGCGGACGACCGGGCGCCGGGGCCCTCGGTGTTGACGGTGAAGGACGCCTGGTCCGCCTGTCCGGCGGCGGGCTGCTCCGCCTCCGTGCCGGTTTCCGTGTCAGCCGAGTCCCACATCACCGGCTTCCCGGCCTCGAAGACCGTGCCGCCGACCGCCGCGTCGACCGCCTCCAGCGATCCGTCCGCGGTCTCGCGGACCTCCAGCCCCTCGGTCCGCATCCCGAAGTCGATGCTCGCCAGCTCGGGGTTGGCCGCGGCCTCGGCCGTCCTGACGACCAGCAGGTGCGCCAGGCCGTCCACCTCGGCGCGCGCCACCAGGTCCACGCCGGGCAGGACGTCGGGGTAGGTGGCGGAGTCGCCCTCGATCCGCGGGGCGGGCAGTTCGCCGCCGGGCCAGGTCAGGGCGTACTCGCGGCCCGCCTTGCGCATCCGCGCGAAGGGCCCGTCCCCGCCGCCGGAGAACTCCAGCTCGACGGTGGCGGCCTTCGGTGACCAGCCGCCGTCCTCGCGCCGCACCAGGGTGCCGTCGATGTCGACCCACTCGCCGCCGCGGAAGGCGCGGACCGGCTCGGTGTACTCGTAGGCGGTGAAGGAGCCGTCGGGGTTGGCGAAGACCTCGCGGCGCTCCTGCCGCAGCCCGGCCACCTCCACGGCCTCCCCGTTCGCCTCGGCGGCGGCCTGGGCCAGTTCCTCGGTCCGCTGGACGTCCGCGTACCGCTTCGAGGACTTCCCCGCCGGGGCGGCCGGTGCGTCGCGCACCGTGGCCCCGGTGTCCGCGCCCGCTCCGGGCAGTGCCGCGCACCCGGTGGCCAGGAGCGCGGTGAGCGCTCCGATGACGGTCGCGGTGCGGCGCGTACGGCGCCGCGTTCTTCTGTCGTTCACGTTCTCGCCCTCGGAGCCGTCGAAGTCGCCGGGTCTTCCCTGTGCGCGGTCCGCGCCGCGCCGCGCGCTCACCGGACCACCGCCCCGAAGGCGCGGCCGCCGGTGGGGATGCCGCCCTCGCCGGGCCGCCAGGCGCTCACCGCGCCGGTGCCGCCGGAGATCAGGTTGGCCCAGGGGATGCCGTGGACGCCTCGGTCGGCCTCCGGGCCGTAGGGCTTGCCCACGTGGAGCGTCTGCGGTGTGGCCGACAGGCTGGTGCCCAGGTACTCCCTGACCCCGGGTTGCCCGGGGAGGCCGTGCAGGCCCTGCTCCAGCCACACGTCGCCGTCACCGGGCGGCCCGACCAGCGGGAAGATCTGCACACCGCCCGAGTCCTTGCCGCCGGCGGCCTCGATGTCCTCGCCGGGGATGCCGACGGCCAGCAGCAGGTTCTGTGCGGTGCTGGTCGAGCCGGGTGCGGTGTTCACGGCGGTGAGGTGCTGCCCGAAGTAGTCGCCGTCCTCTCCGACACCGGTGACACCGGTGATGCCCTGGTGGATGTCGGCGACCTGGGTCACGTCTCCGGAGAGGGTGAGTCGCAGGGTGATGACCCGCCCGGCGTCCTCGCCGGTGGAGGTGTCCTCGCCGGGGATGCCCACCACGACCAGGGTGTCGGTCGTCGAGGAGGAGCCCGGGGGCCGGTACTGCACGGCGGCCAGCGCCGCTCCGTACTGGTCGCCGGTCTCGGCCGTCCCGTTGATCCCGGGTGTGTCCTGGTGGGTTCCGCCCACCGGCGTGGGGTTGCCGTCGGAGTTGATCGCGTGCCTGAGCAGTTGCATGCCGCCGGAGAAGGTGCGGTCGCCGATCGCCTCGCCGGGGACGCCGACGGCGATGTGGTAGGGCGAGGCGGCGATCGAATAGCCGAACCGGTCGTCGTTCTCCGGGAGGCCGGACGCCCCGTTGTCGTTCTGGTTGAAGGCGACGTTGATGCTGTCGCGCAGGTAGTGGACGCTGCCGGCGTCGCGCAGCCCGCCGCTCAGGTCCTCGCCGGGCACTCCGATGACCAGGTAGGGGCGGCCGGGCCCGGTGTGGCCGGCCGCCAGGGAGTACCCGAACCAGTCCCCGGCCTCGGCCGCCGAGGAGGCGATGCTTCCGGATCCCTTGCCCTGGTGGAGGTCGAGGGCGGCGGGCCCCTTGCCCAGACCGGCGGGCGAGCCGTAGAGGATCTGCACCGATCCCGCGTCGGCCTGGTCCCCGATGTCCTCGTAGGGGGAGCCGACGACCAGGTCGGCGCAGCCGTCTCCGTTGTGGTCGAAGGTCGCAAGGGCGTGGCCGTAGCGGTCTCCCGGCTCGGCCGTTCCCGGGATCCCCTCGGTGTCCTGGGAGATCTCCTCCGCTCCCCGACCGCCGCCGTAGGCGATGTGGACGGTCCCGGCCTCGGGGTGCCCGGAGACCGTGGCCTCGGGGTCGGCGATCGCGATGTCGCGGACGCCGTCGCCGTTGAAGTCCGACTCGGTGCCCGCGGTGCACCCGGTCGCGGCCTCCACCACAGGGGCCAGAGGTGGTGCCCCACCGGACAGTGCCATCGCCGCCACCAAGGCCAGCCCGATCATGCCCGCGCGTGTACGCACGCCTCTTCCCACCCCTTGTGAAGATCCTTTGAAGCAAGTGAAACCCGGGTGATCTTCCTGGGCGCTTACTCGACGATCAAGGACCTGACAAAAGATCGGCTTGTAGCGAACGCGCCGAACAGCCCGTCACGGGGAGAGAAGGCGGCAGGGGACCGGCCGGTCCGAAGGCCCGCCGTACTGCCGGTGCCCGCCTCCCCGCGGCATGACCGGCCCCGCCCCGACCGGGAGCGACGCCCGGGTGGGGCGGGTGGTGGCGCGGCCCCGCGGCCGAACGGGGCCGGGGCGGGGCCGGTGTGGTGGGCCGCCCCCGTCGTCAGGGCGTGCGCGGGCGGCTCGCGCCGCTCAGCAGCAGCCGGCCGCCACGCCCGCCGCCGGGCCCGCGCCCGGGAGCGTGCGGCGGTTGCGCGCCTCGGCGTTGCGCGCGGCCAGCAGTTCGTCGGCCGGGTAGCCGACCTCCTCCAGGGTGAGCCCGTGCGGCCGCACCACGTGCACCGCCGAGTCCCGCACCCCGGCCGCCAGCACCTGGCCCGGCCACGACGGCGGACGGTGCCCGTCGCCGACGAAGAGCAGCGCGCCCACCAGCGAGCGCACCATGTTGTGGCAGAAGGCGTCGGCGACCACCCGGGCCTCCACGACGCCGTCGGGGCGCCGCCGCCAGCTCAGTTCCCTGAGCGTCCGTATGGTCGTCGCGCCCTCGCGCCGCTTGCAGTAGGCGGCGAAGTCGTGCTCCCCCAGCAGGCGCTCGGCCGCCTCGTTCATGGCGTCCACGTCCAGCGGCCAGTCGTGCCACAGCACATGGCCGCGCTGGAGCGGGTCCACCCCTCCCGGGTGGTCGCAGACGCGGTAGGCGTAGCGGCGCCAGATCGCCGAGAAGCGCGCGTTGAAGTGGGGCGGGGCCGCACCGATCCGGTGCACCCGTACGTCGTGCGGCAGGCGCCCGGCCAGCCGGCGCAGCAGTCTCTCCCGGTGCGCCTCCCACAGGTCGGCGGGCAGGTCGGCGTGCGCCACCTGGCCGCGGGCGTGGACGCCCGCGTCGGTGCGGCCGGCGACCGTCAGCTCGAAGACCTCCTCCGAGCGGGTCACCACCCGCAGCGCGTCCTCCAGCTCGCCCTGCACGGTGCGCCGCCCGCGCTGCCGCGCCCAGCCGGAGAACTCCCTGCCGTCGTACGACAGGTCCAGCCGGACCCGTACGTGTCCGGGCTCCACCTCGTCGCTCACACCGTGATCCTCTCGAAAAGCGCGTACAGCACGTGAAGCGCGTAAACGGCGGCGGACCCGCTCCCGGAAAGGGGGAGGCGGGTCCGCCGCGGTGTGCTCGGGATGCCCCGGAGCGGAGAACGCCTCAGGCGTCCTTCTTCTCCTCGGCCGGAGCCTCGGCCGCGGCCTCGGTCTCCTCGGACTTCTCCTCGGCCGGGGCCTCGGCGGCCTCGTCCTTCGCGGCGTCCTTCTTCAGGTCCTTCACGGCCTCGTCGCCCGCGGCGTCCTTGGCCGTGCGCTTCGTGGCGGCCTCGGCCTCGCCGACGGCCTCCTGCTGCACGGTCAGGGCCTCCACCAGCTCGATGACCGCCATGGGCGCGTTGTCGCCGCGGCGGTTGCCGATCTTGGTGATGCGGGTGTAACCGCCGGGGCGGTTCTCGTAGCGCGGGCCGATCTCGGTGAAGAGCGTGTGCACGACGCTCTTGTCGAGGATCGTGCGCATCACCTGGCGGCGGTTGTGAAGGTCGCCCTTCTTCGCCTTGGTGATCAGACGCTCGGCCACCGGGCGCAGGCGGCGGGCCTTGGCCTCGGTGGTGGTGATGCGGCCGTGCTCGAAGAGGGCGGTGGCGAGGTTCGCCAGCATGGCCTTCTCGTGCGCGGCGCCGCCGCCGAGGCGGGCGCCCTTGGTGGGCTTCGGCATGGTTGTTTCTCCTCGATGTCTGCACCGGCCGTATCAGGTACCGGTGTCAGTGTCCGTACGGGCTTGTGCCCGCCGGAACCGGGGCGTGCGGCCGCACTCGCGCGCTCGGCCGTACGCTCCGGGGAACGTGGGCCGACCGGGCGCGGGCGGGTGCCGCGCCCGGTCGGGATGCCGGTGGGAACCGGCGTCGTTACCGCCGGGTGCCGGTCAGTACTGCTCGGTCTCGACGAAACCGGAGTCCGCGTCGTCGTCGGCGCCGAAGGCGTCGGCGGCGGCGGTCGGGTCGAATCCGGGCGGGCTGTCCTTGAGGGTCAGGCCCATGCCGGCCAGCTTCGCCTTGACCTCGTCGATCGACTTGGCGCCGAAGTTGCGGATGTCGAGCAGGTCCGCCTCGGAGCGGGCCACCAGCTCGCCCACCGAGTGGATGCCCTCGCGCTTGAGGCAGTTGTAGGAGCGGACGGTCAGCTCCAGCTCCTCGATCGGCAGGGCCAGGTCCGCGGCGAGCGCGGCGTCCGTCGGGGACGGGCCCATGTCGATGCCCTCGGCGTCGACGTTCAGCTCGCGGGCCAGGCCGAACAGCTCGACCAGGGTCTTGCCGGCGGAGGCCATGGCGTCACGCGGACGCATGGACTCCTTGGTCTCGACGTCGACGATCAGCTTGTCGAAGTCGGTGCGCTGCTCGACACGGGTCGCCTCGACCTTGTAGGTGACCTTGAGGACCGGCGAGTAGATGGAGTCGACCGGGATGCGGCCGATCTCCTGGCCGGCCTGCTTGTTCTGCACGGCGGAGACGTAACCGCGACCGCGCTCGACGGTCAGCTCCATCTCCAGCTTCCCCTTGCCGTTCAGCGTGGCGAGGACCAGGTCGGGGTTGTGCACCTCGACACCGGCCGGCGGGGCGATGTCGGCGGCGGTGACCAGACCCGGGCCCTGCTTGCGCAGGTACATCACGACCGGCTCGTCGTGCTCCGAGGAGACGACCAGGCTCTTGATGTTGAGGATCAGGTCGGTGACGTCCTCCTTGACGCCCGGCACGGTGGTGAACTCGTGCAGGACGCCGTCGATCCGGATGCTGGTCACGGCAGCACCGGGGATCGAGGACAGGAGCGTGCGACGCAGGGAGTTTCCGAGGGTGTAGCCGAAGCCCGGCTCCAGCGGTTCGATCACGAACCGGGAACGGAACTCGTCCACGACCTCTTCGGTCAGTGAGGGGCGCTGAGCGATCAGCATGGGGGTGTGCCTCCAGTCTTCGGCAACCGCTATTTGATGCCGAGCACCGGGCGGGAGCCCGGTTTTCCACTACAAGGGTACGGGCGGTGCGACCTGTGCGGGCCGCACCGCCCGTGACCGTGAGCCGGTACTCCGGATTACTTGGAGTACAGCTCGACGATCAGCTGCTCCTGCACCTGGGTGTCGATCACCTGGCGCTCGGGCAGCGAGTGGACGAGGATCCGCATCTTCGACGGGATGGCCTCGAGCCACGCCGGCACCGTCTTGTCCCCGGCCTCCGCCTGCGCCACCTGGAAGGGGGTCAGGTTGCGGGAGCTGGGGCGGACCTCGACGATGTCGTTGGGAGCGACGCGGGCCGACGGGATGTCGGTCTTGCGGCCGTTCACCATGATGTGTCCGTGGCGGACGAGCTGGCGGGCGTGGTCGCGGGACTTGGCGAAGCCGGCCCGGTAGACCACGTTGTCCAGACGGGACTCCAGGATCTGGAGCAGGTTCTCACCCGTCTTGCCCTGCTTGCGGTTGGCCTCGTTGAAGTAACCGCGGAACTGCTTCTCGAGGACACCGTAGATGCGGGCGGCCTTCTGCTTCTCACGCTTCTGCAGCAGGTACTCGCTGTCCTTGGTGCGCCCGCGTCCGTGCTCACCCGGGGGGTAAGGACGGATCTCGATCGGGCACTTCGCGCTCTCGCACTTAGCTCCCTTGAGGAAGAGCTTCTGCTTCTCCCGACGGCAACGCTTGCAGTCGGCCCCGGTGTAACGCGCCATGTTCGTGTATCTCCTACTTCTGCCGGATCAGACGCGGCGACGCTTCGGCGGGCGGCAGCCGTTGTGCGGGGTCGGGGTGACGTCCTGGATCGAACCCACCTCGAGGCCGGTGGCCTGGAGGGAGCGGATCGCGGTCTCACGGCCGGAGCCGGGGCCCTTGACGAACACGTCGACCTTGCGCATGCCGTGCTCCTGCGCGCGGCGGGCGGCCGACTCGGCGGCCATCTGCGCGGCGAACGGCGTCGACTTGCGCGAACCCTTGAAGCCCACGTGACCGGCGGAAGCCCAGGAAATCACGTTGCCGGTGGGGTCGGTGATGGAAACGATGGTGTTGTTGAACGTGCTCTTGATGTGAGCGTGCCCGTGGGCGACGTTCTTCTTCTCCTTGCGGCGCACCTTCTTGGCGCCGGCCGTACGGCCCTTCGGAGGCATAGAAAAATACTCCTATGGAGGTGGTCGGTCCTGCGGTCCGGACCACTGGCGGTGTCCGGTGAGGACTACTTCTTGCCCGGCTTCTTCTTGCCGGCGATCGCGCGACGCGGGCCCTTGCGGGTGCGGGCGTTGGTGCTGGTGCGCTGGCCGTGGACGGGCAGACCGCGGCGGTGGCGCAGACCCTGGTAGCTGCCGATCTCGACCTTGCGGCGGATGTCGGCCTGGATCTCGCGGCGGAGGTCACCCTCGGTGCGGATGTTGGCCT
The DNA here is from genome assembly GCF_022015835.1 of Streptomyces sp. ICN903. Lineage (NCBI taxonomy): Bacteria > Bacillati > Actinomycetota > Actinomycetes > Kitasatosporales > Streptomycetaceae > Streptomyces > Streptomyces sp. ICN903. The sequence goes on from NZ_JAKMAY010000011.1 coordinate 21,312, forward strand.
CGACGTACTCACGGATCCTGACGAGCTCTTCCTCGGTCAGGTCGCGGACGCGGGTGTCCGGGTTCACACCGGTGTTCGCAAGCGTCTGCTTGGAGAGCGTGCGACCGATGCCGAAGACATAGGTGAGAGCGACCTCCACGCGCTTGTCGCGCGGGAGGTCGACGCCTTCGAGGCGTGCCATGAACGTGGCTCCTGGTTTCGTTGGAGGTCTTCCGCAGCACCGTTCCCGTAGCGAGTACGAGCCGGGTCCCCGGCCTCCGTCCGGGGGTGTCGTCCCCACCGGCGTCGACGAATGTCACGGCGGGGGGTCGGGTGTCTGCGTATCTACATGTCGCTTGCGTCGCGCGAAGAACCGCGAGAGGTGCGAGGCGTGGAGGTCTTGCGTCAGCCCTGGCGCTGCTTGTGGCGCAGGTTGTCGCAGATGACCATGACCCGGCCGTGGCGGCGGATCACCTTGCACTTGTCGCAGATCTTCTTGACGCTCGGCTTGACCTTCATGGGATGTGAGGTTCTCCGGGTCAGGCCACCACCCCGCACCGGGCGGAGTGAGGGCGAGATCTACTTGTAGCGGTAGACGATCCGCCCGCGCGTCAGGTCGTAGGGAGACAGCTCCACCACGACACGGTCGTCGGGAAGGATACGGATGTAGTGCATCCGCATCTTGCCGCTGATGTGCGCGAGGACCTGGTGCCCGTTCTGGAGCTCCACCTTGAACATCGCGTTCGGGAGAGACTCGACGACGGTGCCCTCGATCTCGATGGCCCCTTGTTTTTTGGCCATGCTTGAGCGCTTCACCTTCCGGGATCGGCTACCTGGGTCAGCCCGTGGGTGCGCGCAGGCACACATGGACCGACGAGCCAGTCTACGGCACGGCTCCGGGAAAGACGAATCGGGGATGTATGCCCATCGTGGGAGATCTTTATGCGGACCGGAGGGACTTCGCCCGGCTCGCGGCCGTCCCGCAACCCGGCTCACCGCAGGAGAGGCGGTGGTGCTGCAGGTGCCGCGCGCTCCGTCCGGCCCGGCGGGACCGGACGGCGGCCGGACGCCGGGGGACCGGGCCGGGAGGCCCGGTCAGTCCAGCGGGTCGGGGGCGGTGGTGACGCCGTACTCCGCCAGCTTCGCCCGGCCGCCGTCCGGCGCCGTCAGCACCAGCGGGCCCTGCTCGGTCAGCGCGACGGAGTGCTCCCAGTGGCAGGACCAGCTGCCGTCGTTCGTCTTGACCGTCCACTCGTCCTCCAGGACGTGCGTCCTGGCCGTGCCCAGGCTGACCATCGGCTCGATCGCCAGACACATGCCCGGCACCAGCTTCGGGCCCTTGCCGCGCCGGCGCTCGACGTAGTTCAGCAGGTGCGGGTCCATGTGCATCTGGCTGCCGATGCCGTGGCCGCCGTAGTCCTCGATGATCCCGTAGCGCCCCGAGGCCGGGCGGGGCTGGCGGCGGATGTAGCCCTCGATCGCCTTGGAGATGTCCACCAGCCGGTTGCCCTTGCGCATCGCCGCGATGCCGGCCCACATCGACTCCTCGGTGACCCGGCTCAGCTCGTGCACCTCGGGGGCGTGGCCCTCGCCGACGAAGACGGTGATCGCCGCGTCACCGTGCCAGCCGTCGACGATCGCGCCCGCGTCGATGGAGATGATGTCGCCGGACTCCAGCACCGTCTCCCGGTCGGGGATGCCGTGGACGACGACGTCGTTCACCGAGGTGCAGATGTTGCCGGGGAAGCCGCCGTAGCCGAGGAAGTTCGGCTTGGCCCCGTGGTCGGCGAGCACCTTGGCCGCGACCTCGTCCAGGTCCTTGGTGGTCGCGCCCGGCACCGCGGCCTTGCGGCAGGCCGCGTGCATCGCGGCGACGACCAGCCCGGCCGCGCGCATCTTCGCGATCTGCTCGGGGGTCTTGATCTCCACCATGACGGCTGACGCCTTCCAGCTCGCGGTTGTCTGTGGCACATCCGGCCCGGAGCGCTGCCACCGGGCCCGTTCACTACACGATACGGCCGCGGTGCCCGCCCCGGGCACCGCGGCCTTCTCGCCGTTCCTCGCCGGGGTCAGGCCCCGGACTGCCCGGCCGCCTGGCCGAGCGCCTCCATCGCGCGCCGGGTGACCTCGGACACCTTGCCGAGCGCCGAGATCGTCACCACCAGGCCCTGGGCCTTGTAGTAGTCGATGATCGGCTCGGTCTCGGTGTGGTAGACCTCCAGGCGCTTGCGGACGGTGTCCTCGCGGTCGTCCTCGCGCTGGTAGAGCTCGCCGCCGCAGACGTCGCAGACGCCCTCGGTCCTGGGCGGGGTGTACACGACGTGGAAGATGTGGCCGCTGTCGTTGCGGCACATCCGCCGTCCCGCGATCCGCTTGACGACCTCGTCCTCGGGGACCTCCAGGTCCAGCACGGCGTTCAGCCGGGTGCCGGACTCGCGCAGGATGCCGTCCAGTGCCTCGGCCTGGCCGATGTTCCGCGGGAAGCCGTCGAGCAGGAAGCCGTCGGCGGCGTCGGGCTGCTCCATCCGGTCCCGGGCCATTCCGATGGTGACCTCGTCGGGTACGAGCTTGCCGGCCCGCATGTACTCCTGCGCCTTCTGCCCGAGCTGGGTGCCCTGGCTGATGTTGGCGCGGAAGAGGTCGCCTGTGGAGATGTGCGGGATGGACAGGTTCTCGGCCAGGTACGCGGCCTGCGTGCCCTTGCCCGCGCCAGGCGGTCCGACGAGGACGATTCGCATCAGCGGAGGAACCCTTCGTAATGGCGCTGCTGAAGCTGGCTCTCGATCTGCTTCACGGTCTCCAGACCGACACCCACGATGATCAGGATGCTGGTCCCGCCGAACGGGAAGTTCTGATTCGCGTTGAACAACACCAGCGCGACGGTGGGCACCAGAGCGATCAGACCCAGGTACAGCGAACCCGGCCACGTGATGCGGTTCAGCACGTAGCTCAGATACTCCGCGGTGGGACGTCCGGCCCGGATGCCCGGGATGAAACCACCATACTTCTTCATGTTGTCGGCAACTTCTTCGGGGTTGAAGGAGATGGCGACGTAGAAGAAGGCGAAGAACACGATCAGCACGAAGTACGTGATGATGTAGTACGGGTGGTCACCCGTGACGAGGTGCCGGTTGATCCAGTCGGCCCAGCCCGCCTGCGACCCGCTGAACTGAACGATCAGCGCCGGGATGTAGAGCAGGGAGGACGCGAAGATGACGGGGATCACACCCGCCTGGTTCACCTTCAGCGGGATGTAGGTGGAGGTGCCGCCGTAGGAGCGGCGTCCGATCATCCGCTTGGCGTACTGCACGGGGATGCGGCGCTGCGCCTGTTCGACGAAGACCACCAGGGCGACCATCGCCAGACCCGCGAGGATCACCACACCGAACTCGATCCAGCCGTCCGCCAGGTGGCCCTGCACCTTGATGGCCCACAGCAGGCCCGGGAAGCCGGCGGCGATCGAGACGAACATCAGGATCGACATGCCGTTGCCGATGCCGCGGTCGGTGATCAGCTCACCCATCCACATGATCAGCGCGGTGCCGGCGGTCATGACGATCACCATGGTGATCGTGGTGAAGATGGAGTCGTCCGGGATGATCTGGTCACGGACACTGCACTGCGCGAAGAGGCTGCCGCTGCGGGCCGTCGCCACCAGGCCGGTGGCCTGGAGGACGCCGAGCGCCACCGTCAGGTAACGGGTGTACTGCGTGATCTTCGCCTGGCCGGACTGCCCCTCCTTCTTGAGGGCCTCCAGCCTCGGGATCACCACCACCAGCAGCTGCAGGATGATGCTCGCCGTGATGTACGGCATGATCCCGAGCGCGAAGACGGTCAGCTGCAGCAGCGCGCCACCACTGAACATGTTGACCAGGCCGAAGAGGCCGGCGCCGGCGCCCTCGGCCTCTTTCACGCACTGGTTGACGTTCTCGAAGCTGACACCCGGGACGGGGATGTGTGCACCGAGGCGGAAGAGCACCATGATGCCGAGGGTGAACAGCAGCTTCTTGCGCAGGTCGGGCGTCTTGAACGCCCGGGCGAACGCGGTGAGCACGGTGCCTCCTGCGCCCCCCGCGTCACACGCGAGAGGTTACGGTCGTGAGGATCAACGGATAAAACGGTTCAGATTCCACAGGAGAGGTCCTGTGGAGGTCAATAACGCACGACACCTTACCGGCGACCGTGCCCCCCTTGGAACGACCAACCGGGGACGCCCGTTCCTGGGCGCCCCCGGTTGGTCACTTCACCGTGCTCAGACGAGCTCGGTGACGGTGCCTCCGGCAGCGGTGATCTTCTCCTTGGCGGAGCCGGAGACCTTGTCCACGGTCACCTGCAGTGCCACGGAGATCTCCCCGTTGCCCAGCACCTTCACGAGCTGGTTCTTGCGAACCGCGCCCTTGGCGACCAGGCCCTCGACGGTGACCTCGCCACCCTCGGGGTACAGGTCCGCCAGCTTGTCCAGGTTCACGACCTGGTACTCGGTGCGGAAGGGGTTCTTGAAGCCCTTGAGCTTGGGCAGCCGCATGTGCAGCGGCATCTGCCCGCCCTCGAAGCGCTCCGGAACCTGGTAGCGGGCCTTGGTGCCCTTGGTGCCACGACCGGCGGTCTTGCCCTTGGACGCCTCACCACGACCGACGCGGGTCTTGGCGGTCTTGGCGCCCGGGGCGGGCCGGAGGTTGTGGACCTTCAGCGGCTTCTGCTCCGCCATGTCAGTCGACCTCCTCGACCGTCACGAGGTGGCGGACGGTCTGCACCATGCCGCGGATCTCGGGACGGTCCTCCTTGACGACCGAGTCGTTCACTCGCCTGAGGCCGAGGGAACGCAGGGTGTCGCGGTGGTTCTGCTTGCTGCCGATGTAGGACTTGGTCTGGGTGACCTTCAGGCGTGCCATCAGGCGCTCACCCCAGCCCGCGCCCGCAGCAGAGCGGCGGGAGCAACGTCCTCCAGCGGCAGGCCGCGGCGGGCGGCGATCTCCTCGGGGCGCTGCAGGCCCCGCAGAGCGGCCACCGTGGCGTGCACGATGTTGATCGGGTTCGACGAGCCGAGGGACTTGCTCAGCACGTCGTGGATGCCCGCGCACTCCAGCACGGCGCGCACCGGGCCACCGGCGATCACACCGGTACCGGGCGAGGCCGGCTTGAGCAGCACGACGCCCGCGGCCTCCTCACCCTGGATCGGGTGGGGGATGGTGCCCTGGATCCGGGGGACCTTGAAGAAGTGCTTCTTGGCCTCCTCAACGCCCTTGGCGATGGCGGCCGGCACCTCCTTGGCCTTGCCGTAACCGACACCCACGGTGCCGTCACCGTCGCCCACCACGACCAGCGCGGTGAAGCTGAAGCGACGACCACCCTTCACAACCTTGGCGACGCGGTTGATCGCGACGACCCGCTCGACGTACGCGGTCTTCTCGGCGGCCGCGCCACCGTCCCGCCGGTCCCGTCGGTCCCGCCGCTCGCCGCCACCGGCGCCGCCACCGCGGCGCTGGGGTCCAGCCATTGGAATTACCTCTCTCTATGCGTCCGCTTGCGTGGGGACCGGCTCAGAACCTGAGCCCGGCCTCGCGGGCGGCGTCGGCCAGGGCGGCGATCCGCCCGGCGTACTTGTTGCCGCCGCGGTCGAACACGACGGCCTCGATGCCCGCGGCCTTGGCGCGCTCGGCGACCAGGGACCCGACCTGCTTGGCCAGGGCGGTCTTGTCGCCCTCACCGCCGCGGATCGAGCTGTCCAGCGTCGACGCCGAGGCCAGCGTGTGGCCCGCGATGTCGTCGATGACCTGGGCCACCATGTGGCGGTTGGAGCGCGTCACCACCAGGCGCGGACGCTCGGGGGTGCCCGACACCTTCTTGCGGACGCGGATGTGGCGCCGCTTGACAGCGGCGGCCTTGCGCGCGCTGCCCTTCGCGATCTTCACACCGTATGCCATGGCTTACTTACCAGCCTTTCCGACCTTGCGGCGGATGACCTCGCCCGCGTACTTCACGCCCTTGGCCTTGTACGGGTCGGGCTTGCGCAGCTTGCGGATGTTCGCGGCGATCTCGCCGACCTTCTGCTTGTCGATGCCCTCGACGCTCAGCTTGGTCGGGGACTCCACCTTGAAGGAGATGCCCTCGGGAGCCTTCACCGTGATCGGGTGGCTGTAACCCAGGGAGAACTCCAGGTCGGAGCCCTTCGCCTGGACGCGGTAACCGACACCGCTGATCTCGAGCTGCTTGCTGTGACCCTGGGTCACGCCAGTGATCATGTTCGCCACCAGCGTGCGGGACAGACCGTGCAGGGCCTTGTTCCGGCTCTCGTCGTTCGGGCGGGAGACCTTGATGGAGCCGTCCTCACCCTTGGCGACCTCGATGGGCGCGGCGACGGTGTGCGAAAGGCTGCCCTTGGGCCCCTTCACGTTGACCGTCCGGCCATCGATGGTGACGTCCACACCGGCGGGAACCTGGATGGGGAGCTTGCCGATACGCGACATGAGCTTTACCTCCGTTCCCTTCCGTTACCAGACGTAGGCGAGGACTTCCCCACCCACGCCCTTCTTCTGAGCCTGCTTGTCGGTGAGGAGCCCGTGGGAGGTGGAGATGATCGCCACGCCCAGGCCGCCGAGCACCTTCGGCAGGTTGGTGGACTTTGCGTAGACCCGCAGACCCGGCTTGCTGATCCGCTTGATGCCGGCGATCGAACGCTCGCGGTTCGGACCGAACTTGAGCTCCAGGACGAGGTTCTTGCCCACCGGGGCGTCCTCGACCTTCCAGCCGGTGATGTAACCCTCCTGCTGGAGGATCTCCGCGATGTGCGACTTGATCTTGCTGTGCGGCATCACGACGGTGTCGTGGTAAGCCGAGTTCGCGTTTCGCAGACGCGTCAGCATGTCTGCGATCGGATCGGTCATGGTCATGTGATGGCCTTCGGCCTCTCTCGCCGGGGTTTCCTGTCTGCTCCGTCCCTCTCCCCGTACGCGGGACGCGACGGGACGGGTGCGGTGCGGGGACCTACGGCGTAGTAAGACGGTCATGGGCGGCGAGCGCCCAACCCACAAGCCTAGGGCACGCGGGGAGGGCGTTCGCCGGCCAGGATGCTCTTACCGAGAGTTCCTCGAAGTCCGCTCGCGCGGACTTACCAGGAGCTCTTGGTGACGCCCGGCAGCTCGCCGCGGTGGGCCATCTCACGAAGGCACACACGGCACAGGCCGAACTTGCGGTAGACGGAGTGGGGTCGGCCGCAGCGCTGGCACCGCGTGTACGCGCGCACCGCGAACTTCGGCTTGCGGGCGGCCTTGGCAATCAGAGCCTTCTTCGCCACGGCTCACGCCTCCTTGAAGGGGAATCCGAGGTGACGCAGCAGGGCGCGACCCTCCTCGTCGGTGTTCGCCGTGGTGACCACGGTGATGTCCATGCCTCGGACCCGGTCGATCTTGTCCTGGTCGATCTCGTGGAACATGACCTGCTCCGTGAGACCGAAGGTGTAGTTGCCCCTGCCGTCGAACTGCTTCGGCGACAGACCGCGGAAGTCGCGGATGCGCGGCAGCGCGAGCGACAGCAGGCGGTCCAGGAACTCCCACATCCGGTCGCCCCGCAGGGTGACGTGGGCACCGATCGGCTGACCCTCGCGCAGCTTGAACTGCGCGATGGACTTCCGGGCCTTGGTCACGGCCGGCTTCTGGCCGGTGATCGTGGCGAGGTCGCGGATGGCGCCCTCGATCAGCTTGGAGTCGCGGGCGGCCTCGCCCACACCCATGTTGACCACGATCTTGGTGAGACCGGGGATCTGCATGACGTTCTCGTACTTGAACTCGTCACGCAGCTTGCCCGTGATCTCCTCGCGGTAGCGCGTCTTCAGACGCGGCTGCACGTTCGTGGCGGTAGTCATCAGATGTCCTCACCGGTCCGCTTGGCAACGCGGATCTTGTTGCCGTCCTCGTCGAAGCGGTAACCGACGCGGGTGACGACCTTCTTGCCGTCCTTCTCCACGACGAGCTGAACATTGCTCACGTGGATCGGGGCCTCGGTCGTCACGATGCCGCCGGTCTTCGAACCGCGAGCGGTCTGGCCGGCCTTGGTGTGCTTCTTGACCCGGTTGACACCCTCGACCAGGACACGGTCCTCGCGGGGGTAGGCCTCGATGACCTTGCCCTGCTTGCCCCTGTCCTTGCCGGTGATGACCTGGACCAGGTCGCCCTTCTTGATCTTCATCGGTTACAGCACCTCCGGCGCGAGCGAGATGATCTTCATGAACTTCTTCTCGCGCAGCTCACGGCCGACGGGGCCGAAGATACGGGTGCCGCGGGGGTCGCCGTCGTTCTTGAGGATGACGGCGGCGTTCTCGTCGAAGCGGATGTACGAGCCGTCGGGGCGGCGGCGCTCCTTGACGGTGCGCACGACGACGGCCTTGACGACCTCGCCCTTCTTCACGTTGCCACCGGGGATCGCGTCCTTGACGGTGGCGACGATGACATCCCCGATACCCGCGTAGCGGCGGCCGGAGCCACCGAGAACACGGATGCAAAGGATCTCCTTCGCGCCCGTGTTGTCGGCGACACGCAGCCGCGACTCCTGCTGGATCACGTCTATCTCCTGATCGTCTGCCGGTTCCCGGCGGGTGCGCGCTCACCGCGCGCACCTCGCCGAGCCTGGCGGAACTCGTCCCGAGAAGGGATCTCGGGAATTACTTGGCCTTCTCGAGGATCTCGACGACGCGCCAGCGCTTCGTCGCGGACAGCGGCCGGGTCTCCATCAGGAGGACGCGGTCGCCGACACCCGCGGCGTTCTGCTCGTCGTGCGCCTTGAGCTTGTTCGTACGGCGGATGACCTTGCCGTACAGGGCGTGCTTGACGCGGTCCTCGACGGCGACGACAACGGTCTTGTCCATCTTGTCGCTGACGACCAGACCCTCACGGGTCTTGCGGAAGCCGCGGTTCTGCTCTGCAGTCTCAGTCACATTCGTCTCGCTCATCAGGCGCTCTCCACCGTCTCGATGCCGAGCTCGCGCTCACGCATCAGGGTGTAGATCCGGGCGATGTCCTTGCGGACGGCCTTCAGCCGGCCGTTGTTCTCCAGCTGTCCGGTCGCCGCCTGGAAACGGAGCTTGAACAGCTCCTCCTTGGCCTCGCGCAGCTTCACGACGAGCTCCTCGTCGCTGAGCTCGCGCAGCTCGCTCGCCTTGGTACCGGCCGCCATCACGACTCACCTGCCTCGCGCCGCACGATCCGGCACTTCATCGGAAGCTTGTGAGCAGCGCGGGTGAGCGCCTCACGAGCAATCTTCTCGTTCGGGTAGGACAGCTCGAACATCACCCGACCGGGCTTGACGTTCGCGACCCACCACTCCGGCGAACCCTTACCGGAACCCATGCGGGTCTCGGCGGGCTTCTTGGTCAGCGGACGGTCCGGGTAGATGTTGATCCACACCTTGCCGCCACGCTTGATGTGACGGGTCATGGAGATACGAGCTGCCTCGATCTGCCGGTTCGTCACGTAGGCGCCGGTCACGGCCTGGATGCCGTACTCGCCGAAAGCAACCTCGGTGCCGCCCTTGGCCATGCCCTTGCGCTTCGGGTGGTGCTGCTTGCGGTGCTTGACCCTGCGGGGGATCAGCATGACGGTCAGGCCTCCTTCCCGGCAGAGCCGGTGCTCTCGGCGGCCGGAGCGGCAGCGGTGCCCTCGGCGGCCTTGGGCGCCTCGGTCCGCTCCTGCTGCGGCTTGCGGCCGCGGCCGCCGCGCTCGCCACCGCGGCGCGGGCGGTCGCTGCCACCACGCGACGGGCGGTTGCCGGCGCGGGCGGCGGCGTTCTCGGCACGGACCTCGGCGATGTTCTTGACGTCGCCCTTGTAGATCCAGACCTTCACACCGATCCGGCCGAAGGTCGTCTTGGCCTCGAAGAAGCCGTAGTCGACGTTGGCGCGCAGGGTGTGCAGGGGAACCCGGCCCTCGCGGTAGAACTCCGAGCGGGACATCTCGGCGCCGCCGAGACGGCCACCGCACTGGATCTTGATGCCCTTGGCGCCGGCCTTCATCGTGCTCTGCATCGACTTGCGCATCGCACGGCGGAAGGAGACGCGGGAGGACAGCTGCTCGGCGACGGCCTGGGCCACCAGCTGAGCGTCCGTCTCCGGGTTCTTCACCTCGAGGATGTTGAACTGGATCTGCTTGCCGGTCAGCTTCTCCAGCCGACCGCGGATGCGCTCCGCCTCGGCGCCGCGGCGGCCGATCACGATGCCCGGACGGGCGGTGTGAACGTCGACGCGGACACGGTCACGGGTGCGCTCGATCTCCACCTTGGAGATACCGGCCCGCTCCATGCCCTGCGTGAGCAGGCGGCGGATCTCGACGTCTTCCTTGATGTAGTCCTTGTACAGCTTGTCGGCGTACCAGCGGGACTTGAAGTCCGTGGTGATGCCGAGCCGGAACCCGTGCGGGTTGACCTTCTGCCCCATTACCGGGTTCCTTCCTTGCTGCTGACGACCACCGTGATGTGGCTGGTCCGCTTACGGATCCGGTAGGCGCGGCCCTGGGCGCGCGGCCGGAACCGCTTCAGGGTCGGGCCCTCGTCGACGTAGGCCTCGGAGATGAAGAGGCTGTCGACGTCCGTGTGGTCGTAGTTGTGCGCGGCGTTGGCGATGGCGCTGTCGAGCACCTTGCCGACGGGCACGCTCGCGGCCTGCGGGGCGAAACGCAGGACCGCCTGAGCCTCCGTGGCGTCCATGCCACGGATGAGGTCCACCACGCGGCGGGCCTTCATGGGCGTGACGCGGATGTACCGCGCCTGGGCCCTGGCTTCCATGGTTGTCCCTTCGGTGTCAGTCATAGGTCTTCGCTACTTCCGCAGATCAGCGACGACGCGACTTGCGGTCGTCCTTCTCGTGGCCGCGGAAGGTGCGGGTCGGCGCGAACTCGCCGAGCTTGTGGCCGACCATCGACTCGGTGACGAACACCGGGACGTGCTTGCGGCCGTCGTGCACCGCGATCGTGTGGCCCAGCATGGCCGGGACGATCATCGAGCGGCGGGACCAGGTCTTGATGACGTTCTTGGTGCCTGCGTCGTTCTGTACGTCCACCTTCTTCATCAGGTGGTCGTCGACGAAAGGCCCCTTCTTGAGACTGCGCGGCATCGAAAACCCGCCTCCTAGCGCTTCTTGTTCGTCTTGCGGCGGCGGACGATGTACTTGTTGCTGGCCTTCTTCGGCGAGCGAGTACGTCCTTCCTTCTTGCCCCACGGCGAGACCGGGTGACGACCACCGGAGGTCTTGCCCTCACCACCACCGTGCGGGTGGTCGACCGGGTTCATGACCACACCGCGGACGGTCGGGCGGACGCCCTTCCAGCGCATGCGGCCGGCCTTGCCCCAGTTGATGTTCGACTGCTCGGCGTTGCCGACCTCGCCGACGGTGGCGCGGCAGCGGACGTCGACCAGGCGGATCTCACCGGACGGCATGCGCAGGTGGGCCATGCGGCCCTCCTTCGCCAGCAGCTGCACGGAGGCACCCGCGGAGCGGGCGAACTTCGCGCCGCCGCCGGGCCGCAGCTCGATGGCGTGGATGGTCGTACCGACCGGGATGTTGCGCAGCGCGAGGTTGTTGCCCGGCTTGATGTCGGCGCCGGGGCCGTTCTCGACGCGGTCGCCCTGCTTCAGGCCGGCCGGCGCGAGGATGTAGCGCTTCTCGCCGTCGACGTAGTGCAGCAGCGCGATGCGCGCGGTGCGGTTGGGGTCGTACTCGATGTGCGCGACCTTGGCCGGCACGCCGTCCTTGTCGTGACGACGGAAGTCGATCACGCGGTAGGCGCGCTTGTGGCCGCCGCCCTGGTGGCGGACGGTCACACGACCGGTGTTGTTACGGCCGCCCTTGCTGTGCAGGGGGCGGACCAGCGACTTCTCCGGCGTGGACCGCGTGATCTCGACGAAGTCGGCGACGCTGGAGCCACGACGGCCCGGGGTCGTCGGCTTGTACTTGCGGATACCCATTTCTCAGTCCTCGTCCGATATCGGACGGTACGACCTCCGTTAGGAGACCGGACCGCCGAAGATGTCGATACGGTCGCCCTCGGCGAGGGTCACGATGGCGCGCTTGGTGTCGGCGCGCTTGCCGTAACCGGTGCGGGTGCGCTTGCGCTTGCCCTGGCGGTTGATCGTGTTGACCCCGGTGACCTTGACCGAGAAGACCGCCTCGACGGCCTGCTTGATCTGGGTCTTGTTGGCACGCGGGTCGACGACGAACGTGTACTTGTTCTCGTCCAGCAGCGCGTAGCTCTTCTCGGAGACCACCGGCTTCACGAGGATGTCGCGGGGGTCGGAGAAGGTCTTGCTGGTGACGGTGGTCTCGGCCATCAGGCCTCGCTCCCTTCGTGCTGGGCGGCCTTGCGGCCGGCCACGAAGCTGTCGAGGGCGGCCTTGGTGAAGACCACGTCGTCGGAGACGAGCACGTCGTAGGTGTTCAGCTGGCCCGGCTCCAGGATGTGGACCTGGGGCAGGTTGCGGGCGGACAGCCACGCGGCCTCGTCACTCCGGTCGGCGACCAGGAGCACGTTCTTGCGCTCGCTGATCTTGCCGAACAGGGTCTTGGCGGCCTTGGTGGAGATCTCGCCCTCGACCACGCCGGTCACGACGTGGACGCGGCCGTGGCGCGCCCGGTCGGAGAGGGCACCGCGCAGGGCGGCGGCCTTCATCTTCTTCGGGGTCCGCTGCGAGTAGTCGCGCGGCACGGGGCCGTGCACGACGCCACCGCCCGCGAACTGCGGGGCGCGGGTCGAACCCTGGCGGGCGCGGCCGGTGCCCTTCTGGCGGTACGGCTTCTTGCCGCCGCCTCGGACCTCGCCGCGGGTCTTGGTCTTGTGCGTGCCCTGACGGGCAGCGGCCAGCTGTGCGACGACGACCTGGTGGATCAGCGGAACGCTGACCTGCGCGTCGAAGATCTCCGCGGGGAGCTCGACGGTCCCGGCCTTGTCGCCTGCCGGCGAAAGGATGTCAATGGTGCTCATCGGTTACCTCAGGCCCCCTTGGCCGCGGTACGGACCAGGACGAGGCCGCCGTTCGGACCAGGAACCGCGCCCTTGATGAGCAGCAGGCCCTTCTCCGCGTCAACGGCGTGGACGGTCAGGTTCTGGGTGGTGACCCGCTCGTTGCCCATGCGGCCGGCCATGCGCAGGCCCTTGAACACGCGGCCCGGGGTGGCGCAGCCACCGATGGAGCCGGGAGAGCGGTGCTTGCGCTGCGTGCCGTGGCCGGCGCCGAGGCCGCCGAAGCCGTGGCGCTTCATGACACCGGCGGTGCCCTTGCCCTTGCTCTTGCCGGTGACGTCGACCTTCACGCCCGACTCGAACACCTCGGCGGTGACTTCCTGGCCGAGCGTGTACTCGCCGGCGTCGGCGGTACGCAGCTCCACCAGGTGGCGGCGCGGGGTGACGTCGGCCTTGGCGAAGTGGCCCTTGAGGGGCTTGTTCACCTTGCGCGGGTCGATCTCGCCGAAGGCGATCTGGACGGCCTCGTAGCCGTCCTTGTCTGCGGTGCGCACCTGGGTGACGATGCAGGGGCCGGCCTTGACGACGGTGACCGGGACGACACGGTTGTTCTCGTCCCAGACCTGGGTCATGCCGAGCTTCTCGCCCAGGACACCCTTGATCTGCTTGGTGGTCATCTCTACCGGGCCTCTCAGAGCTTGATCTCGATGTCGACGCCGGCCGGCAGGTCCAGGCGCATCAGCGAGTCAACGGTCTTGGGCGTCGGGTCGAGGATGTCGATCAGGCGCTTGTGGGTACGCATCTCGAAGTGCTCGCGCGAGTCCTTGTACTTGTGCGGCGACTTGATGACGCAGTACACGTTCTTCTCTGTGGGCAGCGGCACCGGGCCCGCGACCGACGCACCAGTACGGGTCACCGTCTCGACGATCTTCTTCGCCGAGGTGTCGATGACCTCGTGGTCGTAGGCCTTGAGCCGGATGCGGATCTTCTGTCCCGCCATGGCTACTTCGTAGTCCTGTCTCTCGTCACGCTCTGGGACCCGGCGGGACCACGCTCTCCTCCGACCCACGCGGTCGGGCGTGTCGCATTCCCGCCACCATGGAAATCCTTGAATTTCCCTGCCTGGGGATGCGGTGCGCGAGACCGCGGAACCGGGGGAGGAAACCCACCGGGCGCCTGGTCGGTACCCCGCCCACGCTTCCCGGAAGATTCCCGTACTTCCGCCCCTGACGAGGGGCGACGAATACATTGGGACTCGCTTCCGGTCCTCCCGGCGGGAGGCGCGCAGCATCGGCACTCAACCGAGCAACCCGGACAGTCTGCCACACGGGGCATCGCCGATGCCAATCGGACCCATGACGGTACCCCGCCGGAACGCCGCCGAACCATGCCGCCCGGCGGCTCTCCGGTGCATCGGCGACGCCGACCGTGCACCGGGGTACGCGGGCCGGGACGCGGCCGACCGGCCCGGGCCGCCCTCAGCCCACCGGGAACCAGTCCGCCACCAGCAGCCCCAGCGGCACCGCGCTCCACACCAGCAGCGGCAGCCCGGCCTCCCGGCCCGTGGCCGCGCGCGGCGGGCGCAGCGCCGGGTGCCGGGCCATCAGCGCGAGACGGTCGGCCGCCCGCTGCCCGGTGGCGGGCAGCCGCGGCAGCCGCCGGAGCACCGGCGGTGCGAACGCCCCGGCGATCACCCTCTCACCGTCCGCCGCCACGAACTCCAGCGCGCCGTCGCGGCGGTGCTCCACCGTGCGTATCCGGTCCCAGGGCAGCCGGCGCGGCCGGAGCCAGCGGCGCACCAGCACCCCGTCGGCGTCCGCGGTGATCCGCCACAGCGCCATCCGGCAGCACAGCCACGCCCATACCAGCGCGGCCCACGCCAGGACGATCCAGCCCCCCGGCGACTGTCCGGGCCCCGGCTCCGCGCCCCACAGCAGCATGCCCGCCGCGAACGCGGCCCCCGCGGCACGGCCGCCCCACCCCGCCCGCAGGACCAGCGGTCCGGTCGCGGGCGGTGTGCGCGGCAGCAGCTCGGCCAGCCTGCGCTCCCGCTCCAGCCGCCGCACCCGCCGGGCCTCCCGGGACTCCTGTCGCACCCCCCTCACCTGACGGCCTCCTTCGACTGCGACAGCTCGACGCCCGCAGGCACCAGCTCCTCCACGTACTCCCGAAGCCCCCTCTCCTCGTCCGGGGCCGAGAAGCCGAACAGCGGGCTGTCCGGCCGCACCGGCCGCCCGCCGGTCCAGGGCACGACGGTGTCGGGTTCACCGGGCGGCCGGCGCAGCTCCGCCGTCCACTCCCGGCGGAAGCACCATGCGGTCGGGGCCGGGCACGGGGTGCGGACGCGGAACGCGGGACGCGGACCGCTTATGTCAGCGACCTGCCGTGCGCGACAGGAAGTCGGCCCACGCACCCGGCGCGAAGGCGAGCCGCGGGCCCCGTATGTCCTTGGAGTCGCGGACGTGGACGGTGCCAGGGGTGGCGGCGACCTCGACGCAGTCGTTGTTGTTGGCGCCGCTGTAGCTGCTCTTGATCCACTCCAACTCGGAACCGTCCCCGGCAGAGGGCTTGAGCGTCATGTCATCTCTCCCAGCAGTTTCTCGATGAAGGCCAGCGACTCCCGTGGGCTGAGAGCCTGGGCCCGGATGATCCCGTACCGCAGCTCAAGGACCTGCACCTCCTTGGGATCGGAAATCAGGCGGGTGCTGAGCTGTGCCTCGGTGTAGCCGATCGCCGTTCCGTCCCTGAGCTTCAGCACATGGAGCTGCCCCGCCATCCCCGCGTGATCCTCACGGTCTGTCGGCATCACCTGGACCTCGACGTGCCGCAACCGGCCGATCTCCAGCAGGTGTTCGAGCTGGCGGCGCAGCACCATTCTGCCCCCGATCGGACGCCGGAGAGTCACCTCTTCCTGGACAAAGGTCAGGGTCGGGGGATGCTTCCGCGTGAGGATCTCCTGCCGGGCCAGGCGGGCGGTCATGTACCGATCGAGGTCGTCCTCGGAGTAGGCGGGCCGCCGCATGTCGAACAGTGCGCGGGCGTACTCCTCCGTCTGCAACAAGCCAGGAATGTTGTGATCGTTGTAGGAGCCCAGCTCGACGGCATCGGCCTCCAGCTTGGCCAGATCCCGCACCTTCTTCGGATACCGGGCCTCCTCCACGTCCTTCTTCATCGCGGCGAGCTTGCCGCCCGCGCCCACGATCTCGTCCGCCTTGCCCAGAAAGTCCGGGTGCGGCAGACGCCTGGCGCGCTCGACCGCCGAGACCATGCCCAGGCTGTAGCCGATGGCGTCGCCCAGTTCCTGCTGCGTCAGCCCGGCCGACTCCCGCCACAGCTTGATCTGGCGGCCGGCGGCCTTCACCACCGGTGCGTACTCGTCATCCCAGTCCGGTTCCCAGGGTGTGCCGTCCGCGCTGTCCGTCGTGTGGCTCCCGCGTGCCGCGCCCTCGTTGTCCACAGCCATGTGCACCAGCCCCTCCGTGTTCGCCGTGCCCGTGTCCAACAGCGCCCGAATCGAAGCCGTCACGCCGTACAAGCCGCACAGTCCCGGCCCGCACTCGCACAGCCACTCCCCGTTCGAGTACCGTCACCAAGAGTCACATTAGGCATGGAGGGTCCACTAACGCACTCATTCGGCGGGAAATCCCTCGAACAGGAAATTCCACTTCATACAGTCGCTCCACCAGGGACGACAGGACGACGAGGCCCCCGCCCGTCGCGCCGGTGGTCGCTTCCACCAGCGATTCGGACGGGGGCCTCGCCGGTCGGCGCCCCTACCGGGTCGCGCCCTTACGAGTAGTTCCAGCGCTGCCCGTCGGCTCGCTGCTTGCAGTAGATGATCCGGCCGGCGGAGTTGTGCGTCTGCATACCGAGGTGCTTGTTGGCGCAGAACTGGCCGGCCTGGTAGCAGTTGCCCGCCGGGGAGGTCAGCTCGCACTGGCCGTTCCACTGGGCGGCACCGCCGGAACCACCCGAGGAGCCCGTGGAGCCGGACCCGCCCGTGGAACCGGAACCGCCGGAGCCGCTGCTGCTCGGAGGAGGCGGCGGGGTGTAGTCGGGATCGTTCTTCCGGTCCTTGTAGGTGCCCTTGCCCGACGGGCAGGAGCCTCCCTCGACCAGGGTCAGCTTCGCCTCGGTGCCGGGTTTGGCGTCCTTGCCCGCCGAGGGCGCCTGGAAGCAGACCTTGTAGCCTTCCGGGTCCTCCTCCACGTCGGCGGCGGAGATGGAGACATCCTTGTACGCCGACTCGACCTCGATGTCGTCCTCGTCGACACCCACCTTGGCCAGCGCCTTGACGGCCTCGGCGTAGACCTTGCCGGTGACGTCGGGAATCCGGGGCCAGGCGAGCGGGCCGCCGTCCTTCTTCGGGCAGAGAGCGCCCTCCCGGACGGCCCCGTAGTCGACGGTGCCGTAGCCGATCTCCTCGAAACACACCTTCCATTTCCCGGAAGGCTCGGCGTCGCCCTTGTTGGCGTTGTGGACGGTGACCTCGTAACCGGCGTCCTCTGCGGCCTCCCTGGCCGCTTCGAGTGCCTCGCCCTTCTGGGAGGAGATCCTCTCCGGCTCCGCCGTCACGGTGGCGGTCGCGGTCGCCGTCACGGTGACGGTCTCCTTCGGTTCCGCCCCGGCGTCGGCGTCCGAGCAGGCCCCGAGCAGAAAAGCGCCGAAGACTCCGAAGGCGATGAACCTCCCGCGGATCACGGCACGGCCCCCCGCCCGCATTCCCCGCCCCGGAAGATTCCGGATCATCCGCCGATCATGCGCTTGCTGTCCGCGCGATATGTTCCGCGCAGCGTGAAACAACGTCATCCCGCCCCCTGGCAGTGCCGTTCGTGCGGCGAATGCTAGCCGCGCGGGGCCGCCGGGGCGGGCGATAAACAAAACCGGTTCTCCGCCCGTGACGGGCGCCTGGGTCGAATACCGCGCACAGCGGGGCGGGACGGCTCACCCCTCACGCACCGACCGCACAAGCCCGCACAAGAGCCGAACAGGATCCCCCTGAGCAGGTGTCAGGTATGGCCGGGGCGGATACGGGCGGACACGCTGGGTGACGTGACTCCAGAGACCACCCGCACCAAGAGCCCCGCCCCGGCC
>NZ_JAKMAY010000110.1:0-17000 GCF_022015835.1 Streptomyces sp. ICN903
GCCCGGGGATGCGCATGGGGTTCGAGCCCCGCCCGCCGCGGCAGCGCGGCTCGAACCCCATGCGCATCCCCGGGCTCGGCTGCCTCAAGGGCTGCCTGTTCATGGTGCTGATCCTCGTGCTGGTCTGCGTGCTGGTCTGGAACTTCACCCCGCTGCCCGAGTGGTGGGACCAGGGCCGGCAGTTCTGGGAGGACACCAAGGACTGGGTGGGCGAGGCCTGGACGTGGATGACGGAGTTCGGCAACGCGGCCGAGGAGCTGCCCACCGAACTCCCCTCCGACGTTCCCACGGAACTCCCCGTGAACAACTGACGACGGGAGACGGAGTCCCGCGGAGGCGGCGGCCCGGTTGCTTTGTCGACTTTCGGGGCGGATTTCCGTCCCGGAGGTGGTGGTTGCCGCCATCCGGGGGGCACGGCGGCCCCGCGGAAGCGTAGTTTTGTCGCCATGTCACGGAAGATCGGCAGTCGGTACACCGCCCATCGGATCCTGGGCCGGGGCAGCGCCGGCACGGTGTGGCTGGGCGTGGGGCCGAAGGGCAGCCCCGTCGCCGTCAAGCTGCTGCGCGAGGACCTGGCCTCGGACCAGGAGCTGGTGGGCCGCTTCGTGCAGGAGCGCACCGCGCTGCTGGCCCTCGACCACCCGCGCGTGGTCAAGGTGCGCGACCTGGTGGTCGACGGCAACGACCTCGCCCTCGTCATGGACCTCGTGCGCGGCACCGACCTGCGCACCCGGCTGGAGCGCGAGCGCCGCCTGGCCCCGGAGGTGGCCGTCGCCGTGGCCGCCGACGTCGCCGACGCGCTGGCCGCCGCCCACGCGGCCGGGATCGTCCACCGCGACGTCAAGCCCGAGAACATCCTGCTCGACGTCCACGGCCCGGCCGGGCCCGGCGGCGCCCCGCCCGCGCTGCTCACCGACTTCGGCATCGCCAAGCTGATCGACGCGCCCAGCCGGGGCGGCGGCAGCAAGGTCGTCGGCACCCCCGACTACGTCGCCCCCGAGATCGTCGAGGGCCTGCCGCCGCGCGCCTCCGTCGACGTCTACGCCCTGGCCACGGTGCTGTACGAGCTGCTGGCCGGTTTCACCCCCTTCGGCGGAGGCCATCCCGGGGCCGTGCTGCGCCGCCACGTCACCGAGCGCGTCGCCCCGCTGCCCGGCATCCCCGACGAGCTGTGGCAGCTGATCAACCAGTGCCTGGCCAAGGCCCCGGCCTCCCGGCTGCGCGCCCCCGAGATGGCCGCGCGGCTGCGGGAGGTCCTGCCGGCCCTGGCGGGCCTGCCGCCGCTCGACATCGACGAGCCCGAGCCGGAGACCGGCGCCCACGGCGGCGAGCGGCAGGGAGCGTACGGCCACCACGGCGGCCCCGCGTACGACGACGGGGGGTACGGGTCCGGTGCGGACGCCGACCCGTACGGCGCGCCCGCCCGCGGAGCCGTACCGCTCGTCCACGGCGGGCCCGCGCCCGACTCCACCCGCGACACCCACACCAGCATGCGCGTCCCCGGCGCGGACGAGCTGGCGGGCGGCGCCCACGGCACCGCCCGCGCCCCCCGTGCCCCGGGCAGCCCGCGAGCCGGCTCCGCCCGCCACCGGGCGGCCGAGCGCCGCCGCAGGGTCAGGCAGGGCGTCACGGCCACGGCCGTCGCCGCCGCGCTCGGCATCGGCGGCTGGCTGGTCCTGTCCGGGGGCGGCGAGGAGGGCGGCGGCCCCGCGGTCCCCTCGCACAGCGAGGAGGACCGTCTGCGGGAGCCCTGAGGAGCGACCCGCGGGGAGCGGCCCCCCGGCAAGCCCCGGGCGGACGGCCCCCGTCCGACGGGGCGGCGGCAAAGGTCCCGGCAACCGTTAGTCTGGAGGGCGTGGCAGTCGTCGACGTATCCGAAGCACTGAAGTCCCTCACCTCGACCATGGAGTCGATCGAGGCCGTCCTGGACCTCGAGAAGCTGAGGGCCGAGATCGCCGTGCTCGAAGAGCAGGCGGCGGACCCGGCCCTGTGGAACGACACCGAGAACGCCCAGCGGGTGACCAGCAAGCTGTCCCTGCTCCAGGCGCAGGTCCGCAAGGTGGAGGAGCTGCACGGCCGGATCGACGACCTGGGGGTCCTGTTCGAGCTGGCCGAGGCCGAGGACGACGCGGACACGCGCGCCGAGGCCGAGAGCGAGCTCCAGGCCGTCCAGAAGGCCGTGGACGAGCTGGAGGTCCGCACCCTCCTGTCCGGCGAGTACGACCCCCGCGAGGCCATGGTCAGCGTCCGCGCGGAGGCCGGGGGCGTGGACGCCGCCGACTTCGCCGAGCAGCTCATGCGCATGTACCTGCGCTGGGCCGAGCGCAAGGGCTACCCGACCGAGGTCCTGGACACCTCGTACGCCGAGGAGGCGGGCATCAAGTCCGCCACCTTCTCCGTCAAGGCCCCCTACGCCTACGGCACCCTCTCCGTCGAGCAGGGCACCCACCGCATGGTGCGCATCTCGCCCTACGACAACCAGGGCCGCCGCCAGACGTCCTTCGCGGGCGTCGAGGTGATGCCGGTGGTCGAGCAGACCGACCACATCGAGATCCCCGAGAACGAGATCCGCGTCGACGTCTTCCGTTCCTCCGGCCCCGGCGGCCAGTCGGTCAACACCACCGACTCCGCGGTCCGGATGACGCACATCCCCACCGGCATCGTCGTCTCCTGCCAGAACGAGAAGTCCCAGATCCAGAACCGCGCCGCCGCCATGCGCGTCCTCCAGGCACGCCTTCTGGCGCACCGCCGGGCGGAGGAGCAGGCCAAGATGGACGCCCTCAAGGGCGACGGCGGCAACTCCTGGGGCAACCAGATGCGTTCGTACGTCCTGCAGCCGTACCAGATGGTCAAGGACCTGCGCACCGAGTACGAGGTCGGCAACCCCCAGTCCGTCCTCGACGGCGACATCGACGGCTTCCTGGAGGCGGGCATCCGCTGGCGCAAGCAGCAGGAGCAGCAGAACGCCGGCTGACCCGCGGCGGGCCCGCCCGGGCGGGCTCTTCCCGGAAGATCCCCCTCCTGTGTGTCGGTTCTGTCACAACCCGGCCCGCCGGAGTCCCAACTAACCGCCCAGCGTGGACATTTCGGGTTGGCCCGGCTTGACGGCGGTGTCGGGGCTGGGAAAGCATTCTGGCCGGCACGCGCGTGTTCGGGGCGCGTAGGTACGGGGGTGGACAGAGCCCGACCGCTGATCGGTCGCCGGCTCGGCACGACGGACCCCGGCACGCAGGAAGCTCCGCACGGCTGCCCCATCGACGAAGACCACTACTGGGGGTAGTTGGCATATGACAAATTCCAGGACGCGAGTGCGCGTCGCGCGGGTCGCCGCCGGTGCGGTGTTCCTCGCGGGTGTGTCGCTGACGGCCGTCGGCACGGCCTCGGCCGTCACCGGTGACGCCGACGGAGGCCAGACCCAGGGTCAGACCGAAGGCCAGACCGAGGGTCAGACCGAAGGCCAGACCGAGGGCGGCGGGAACGGTGGCGGTGACACCGACGGCGCCAACGGCGGTGGAGATGACGAGGGAGTCATCCAGGGAGTCGTCGAGGGCCTGACCGAGGGCTCGACCTCGGAGGGCGCCACCTCCGAGGGGGCGACCAGCGAGGGGACGACCAGCGAGGGCGCCACGAGCGAGGGCGGCACCTCCGAGGGCTCCACCAGCGAGGGTTCGACCTCGGAGGGCGCCACCTCCGAGGGCGCCACCTCCGAGGGGGCGACCAGCGAGGGCGCCACGAGCGAGGGGTCCACCTCCGAGGGCTCCACCAGCAACGGCTCCACGAGCGGCAACGGCGGCTCGACCGGCGGCACCGGCGGTTCCACCGGTGGCCCGGACACCGCCACCACCGGTGGCACCGGCGGCGAGGGCGGGAACCCGAACACCTGCATCCTCGACGAGTCCACCGTGGACTGCGGCCCCGACACCGACTCCGTCGGCACCAGGCCGATCAGCCAGGAGAAGCCGAAGGAGGAGCTGGCCGAGACCGGCGCCGCCGAGACGACCTTCCTGCTGGTCGGCGCGGCCACGATGATCGCCGGCGGCATCGGCTTCCGCCTGATGCCGCGCATGGTGAACCGCAACACCGTCGCCTGAGCGAACGGCGCGGCGCCGCACACGCGTGACGGCGTGTGACGGCATACGGGAACAGCGCACACGAGGGGCCCGGGACGCAGCCGGCGTCCCGGGCCCCTCGTACGTCTCACGGGCCCCACAGGTCTCGTACGTCGTGCGGTGGCGTAGCGCCGCGCACGGCGCCGCGGTACGGCCCTACACGGCGGCCTGGCGGGCCAGCAGGGCCACGGCGATCAGGGTCAGCAGCAGTGCCGCCAGCGCGGCCGGGGAAAGAGAGCCCAGGGAGAACGGCCCGTTCTCCCGGTGCAGCCGCTCACGGTGCGCGCGGCACACCGGGCAACGGCCCTCGCTCACCGGCCCTGCGCAGTTGGCGCACACCAGTCGGTCGCAGGTCATGCGATGTCCTCCTTATGCAACACCAACGCCACCGGGCGGCCCTCTGTTCCCGCTTCCGCCTCCGCGGGCCGGAAGCTCTGCCTCCACTGTGCCAGCACCGGGGCCGGAGCGCAGAAAGTCGTGGCCAATGCCTGGTTTGTGCCTGATGCGCGGCCGGACAAAACCCCCAACCGCGGACGCGGACTGCGGCCCTCGCGCGGATTCGCGTAGGGTCACCACACCGACGGGGATCCACTCCGCGGTTTCCGCTGCCCCTACCCAGGTCGACGTGGTGTAAATCCGTGATCCGATTCGACAACGTCTCGAAGTTCTACCCCAAGCAGAACCGCCCCGCCCTCCGCGACGTGTCGCTGGAGGTCGAACGCGGCGAGTTCGTCTTCCTGGTGGGCTCCTCCGGCTCCGGCAAGTCCACCTTCCTGCGGCTGATCCTGCGGGAGGAGCGCGCCAGCCACGGGCAGGTGCACGTCCTCGGCAAGGACCTCGCCCGCCTGTCCAACTGGAAGGTGCCGCACATGCGACGCCAGGTCGGCACGGTCTTCCAGGACTTCCGGCTGCTCCCCAACAAGACGGTGGGAGAGAACGTCGCCTTCGCCCTGGAGGTGATCGGCCGGTCGCGCGGCGACATCCGCAAGTCCGTTCCCCAGGTGCTCGATCTGGTCGGTCTGGCGGGCAAGGAGGACCGGATGCCCGGCGAGCTCTCCGGCGGTGAGCAGCAGCGGGTGGCCATCGCCCGCGCGTTCGTCAACAAGCCGAAGCTGCTGATCGCCGACGAGCCCACCGGCAACCTCGACCCGCAGACCTCGGTCGGCATCATGAAGCTGCTGGACCGGATCAACCGCACCGGGGCGACCGTGGTCATGGCCACCCACGACCAGCAGATCGTCGACCAGATGCGCAAGCGCGTGATCGAACTAGAAAAGGGCCGTCTCGTGCGCGACCAGTCGCGCGGTGTCTACGGCTACCAGCACTGAAAGGACGCCATGCGCGCCCAGTTCGTACTGTCGGAGATCGGCGTCGGTCTCCGCCGCAACCTCACGATGACCTTCGCGGTGATCGTCTCCGTCGCCCTGTCGCTGGCCCTGCTCGGCGGTGCGCTGCTCGCCCGTGAACAGGTGAACAGCATGAAGGGGTTCTGGTACGACAAGGTCCAGGTGTCGATCTACCTCTGCAACGAGAACGACGCCGACTCCGACCCCAACTGCGCCAAGGGAGCGGTCACCGCGCAGCAGAAGCGCCAGATCAAGGCGGATCTCGACAAGCTCGACATAGTCGAGACGGTCTACCACGAGTCCGCCGAGCAGGCGTACAAGCACTACCGGGAGCAGTTCAAGGACTCCCCGCTGGCCGACTCGCTGACCCCGGACCAGATGCAGGAGTCCTATCGGGTCAAGCTGAAGGACCCGACCAAGTTCGAGGTCATCAGCACCGCCTTCTCCGGCCGCGACGGCGTCCAGGAGGTCCAGGACCAGCGGAACCTGCTGGAGAACCTCTTCCGGATGCTGGAGGGCATGAACTTCGCGGCGCTCGGGCTGATGGGGCTGATGCTGGTCGTCGCCCTGCTGCTGATCGTCAACACCGTGCGGGTGGCGGCGTTCAGCAGGCGCAGGGAGACGGGGATCATGAGACTGGTGGGCGCGTCCAGTTTCTACATCCAGATGCCGTTCATCGCGGAAGCCGCGTTCGCCGGGCTGCTGGGCGCGGTCGGCGCCACGGTGCTGCTGGTGGTCGGCCGCTACTTCCTCATCGACGCCGGCCTGTCGCTGGCCGAGCAGATGCCGCTGATCGACTTCATCGGCTGGGAGGCGCTGCTCAAGGTGCTCCCGCTGGTGTTCGTGGTCGGTGTGCTGATGCCGGCACTGGCCGCCTTCATCACGCTGCGTAAGTATCTGAAGGTGTGACGTGACCGCGTTCCGGGAGCGCCCGGGGGCCGTTCAAACGCCCCCGGGCGCGCTCGTTGTGTGACGAAGGACGCCGCGGCCGTTCGTGCGACCTCCCGTGCGACGCCCGCCCGTGTCCTAGACTCCGCAGCATGTCGGGTACGTCGAAGTTCGTCCCCCACGGTTCCGCCCGGGCCGGGGTCCCGGCCCTGGAAGGCGGGCGCCGTCCCCGGCGCATCCTCCGGGGGACGGGGCTGACCCTGGTCTTCGTGGCCGTACTGGGGGCCGGGGCCGTCACCGAATCATGGGGAGAAGTCACCGAGGGTGACGCACCGTCCGTGAGCCCGAGACCGGTCGGCGAGGGGGCGGAAGGGGGGACCCCGCCGCGCGACGACACCGCGCACGACGCCGCGCACGACGCCGAGGAACTGGTCAGCCGCAGCGGGGACCGCTGGGCCGCCGCGTACACCGCCCGTGAGTACGAGGGCCTGAGGCAGTCCCTGGACGGCCGGTACGTCGGCGTGGGCGTCTCCGTGCGCCGTACGGGCGCCGACCGGATCGAGATCGCCCGCGTCCAGCCCGGCAGCCCCGCCGCGAAGGCGGGCGTACGCGCCGGGGACCGGCTTGTCACCGTCGACGGCACCAGCGCCGAGGGCCGCCCCGTCACCGATGTGGTGGCCCTGCTGCGCGGCGGCGTGCCGGGGGAGGGGGCCCCGCCCGGCAGCCGTGTCGTCCTCGGTCTGGGCCGTGGGAGCCTGCGCTGGGAGGAGGGGCTGGAACGGGCCCGGCTCAGCGTCGAGACCGTCACCGTCACCACTTTGGGCGCGGCCTCCTCCGGCGCGCCGGAGGATCCGGGGGATCCGGCCGCCGGCGCCGCCCGCGTCAGGATCGACTCGTTCACCAGGGGAACGGGGGAGCAGTTGCGGCGCGCGGTGGAGGACCTCCCCCCGGGCGGGGGGATCCTGCTCGACCTGCGCGGCAACTCCGGCGGTCTGGTCGCCGAGGCCGCCGAGGCCGCCTCCGTCTTCCTCGACGGCGGTCTGGTGGCCACCTACGGGGACGGCGACACCGAGCGCGCGCTGTACGCCGAGCCCGGCGGAAACACCGCCTCCCCCCTGGTGGTGCTGGTCGACGGCGGCACGATGAGCGCCGCCGAACTCCTGGCGGGCGCCCTCCAGGACCGCGGCCGGGCGGTCGTCGTCGGCACCCGCACCTTCGGCAAGGGCTCGGTGCAGGAGCCGAGGGAGCAGCCGGACGGCTCGGTCGCCGAGCTGACCGTCGGCCACTACACCACCCCCGGCGGGCGGACCTTCGAGGAGGAGGGTCTGCTGCCGGACCTGGAGGTGCGGCCGGGGCAGGACGCGCAGGAGGAGGCCCGCACGGTATTGAGTGGCCTCGCCGCCCGGTCGTAGTGGAACAATGGCGGTGCTATGGCTAAAGAGACGGGGCGCAAACTCATCGCGCAGAACAAGAAGGCGCGGCACGACTACCTCATCCTCGACACCTACGAGTGCGGGCTGGTGCTGACCGGCACCGAGGTGAAGTCGCTGCGGCAGGGGCGGGCGTCTCTGGTGGACGGCTTCGCCCAGCTCGACGGCGGTGAGGCGTGGCTGCACAACGTGCACATCCCCGAGTACAGCCAGGGGACGTGGACCAACCACAGCGCGCGGCGCAGGCGGAAGCTGCTGATGCACCGCGCCGAGATCGACAAGCTGATCGGCAAGCTCCAGGAGTCGGGCCTGACGCTGGTCCCGCTCCAGCTGTACTTCAAGGACGGCCGCGCCAAGGTCGAGATCGCGCTGGCGCGCGGCAAGAAGGAGTACGACAAGCGGCACGCGCTGCGGGAGAAGCAGGACCGCCGCGAGGCCGAGCGCGCGGTCTCGGCGGCCCGCCGGCGCCGGCGGGCCTGACGGCCGCCGCCCGGGCCGGGGCGGCCGGGCCGTCCGGGGGCCATCGGGGAACAACCCCGGCCGGGGCGCTGTTGGACCACGTGTACGGGACGTACGTGGACCGCGCGGTCCGGTCGGCGGCTCCCCGCCGGGAATACGCTGGCAGCCTCACGCGTTGACCCGTACAATGGCACCAGCGCCGTCCGGTTCGGGCCGGGCGAGCTTGTCAAATGAACATGGGGATGATCGGTTTCGACAGCGGCTGTTGAAGCAGGGGAAGCGAGCCGAGGAACGCGGCAATGATCTCGTTAACCATGTGCCGCAAAAAAATAATCGCCAACACCAAGCGCGATTCCTTCGCCCTCGCTGCCTGATCAGCGACTCGCGAAGTGTCAGCCCAGGGGCGTTCCCGCCCTGGATCCTGGCATCAGCTAGGGAACTCCACCGTTAACCCCGGTCACGGGGGTTGGCGGGACATCAAACAGTGACTGGGCCTGTCGGCGGCTTGTCCGCGTGACCGCCGGGGCCGAGAAAATCACAGCGGACTGCGCTCGGAGAAGCCCTGGTTCTGCACCGTTGGACGCGGGTTCGATTCCCGCCATCTCCACTCACCCCATGTGGGCCGAAGGCCCCGCCGTCCTCGGACGGCGGGGCCTTCGGCATGTCCCGGGCCGGGCCGAGCGGCCGGACGGACGGGCCGCGGCTCAGTGCTTCCCGGCCGCCGTGGCCGCCGTGGTGGTCGCGGCCGTCGCGTTCCTCGCGGTCAGAGCCACGACGGCCGCGACGGCGGCCGCCGCCGGGAGTACCGCGTACCCCCACGAACCGCCCAGGTGCTCCGCCGCCCAGCCGCCCACCGCCGAACCGGCGGCCACGCCGCCCAGCAGGGCGGTGACGGCCAGGGTCATGCCCTCGTTCAGCCGGCCGGGCGGGGTCAGCCGCTGGACCAGGGTCATGCCGGTGACCATCGCGGGGGCCGTCGCCATTCCGGCGATCAGCAGCGCGGGGGCCAGTACCAGCAGGCTGCCGGTGGTCGAGGCGAGCAGCGGCAGTGTCATCAGGGCGGCCATCGAACCCACGCAGACCGCGAAGCGCCGCCCAGGCGGTCCCGCCGGGCGCAGGGCGCCGAAGGCGAGTCCGGCCGCGCCCGAGCCCAGTGCCTGGAGGGCGAGTACGGCGCCCGCCGCGCCCTTGTGGCCCAGCCCGTCGGCGTACGCAACGGTCACCACCTCCAGGGCGCCGAAGACGGCCCCGGTGGCGAGGAAGACGGCCAGCAGCCGCGGCAGGCCCGGGGTGCGCAGCAGCGCGGTCGCACGGGCGGCGCCGTCGTGCGGTGCGACGGGCGGCTCGGTGCGGCGCTGGGCGGCGAACAGCAGCGTGCCGCCCAGCAGCAGGACGGTGGCGGTCAGGGTGCCGGCCTCGGGGAAGAGCGAGACGCACAGGAAGGTGGCCAGCACCGGGCCGAGCATGAAGCACAGCTCGTCCAGGGCCTGTTCGAAGGAGTTGGCGGTGTGCCGCGCGGCCTCGGCCTCCGGCGAGGCGCCTCGGTACAGGTGCGCCCAGCGGGCCCGGGCCATGCCGCCGGTGTTGGGGGCGGTGGAGCCGGCCGCGTAGGCGGCGAACAGCGTCCAGTCGGGGGCGTCGTACCGCACGCACAGCAGCAGCGTCAGCGAGCCGGCCGCGGACAGGCACACCGCGGGGACGGCGATCCGGGCCTGCCCGTGGCGGTCCACCAGCCGTGCGACCAGCGGTGCCAGGAAGGCGGTGGCGACCAGCCCGGTGGCGGTGACGGCTCCGGCCAGGGCGTACGAGCCGCGGGTGGTGGCGATCATGATGACCGCGCTGATGCTCAGCATTCCCATCGGCAGCCGGGCGAGGAAGCCGGCGAGGGCGAACGCCCGTGTCCCGGGAGGCGTGAACAGCCTTTTGTAGGGCGTGAACCAGCGTGTGCGCGCGGGGCGGTCCCCGTGCTCGGCGGGCCTGCCGCGCAGAGCGGCGGCCGGTTCGCCGAGCCCCGCCGCGGGCGGCGGGACGGGGGCGGGTCCGGTGGGCGAGTTCGGCATGTACACACCCTGGGCCGGGCGTCTGTGAGGTGTCCAACACTTTGTGGCTGGTCATTGACGCGTCTGTGTTGTCACCATGGGGCGTGCCCCGAGACACCGACCCCCGGCTGCTGCGCGCCTTCGTCGCCGTCGCCGACGAGCTGAACTTCACCCGTGCCGCCGCCCGGGTGTTCGTCGCCCAGCAGTCCCTGAGCCGCGACATAAGGCGGCTGGAGGAGCAGCTCGGCACCGTGCTGTTCGTCCGTACGACCCGGCGGGTGTCCCTGACCCCGGAGGGGGAGCGGCTGCTGCCGTACGCCCAGCGCGTGCTGGCGGCGCACGACGAGCTGAACGCCGCGGCCGTACGCGAGGAGCGCCCCCTGATCGTCGACGTCGGCGCCCCGGCCTCCACCGGGCAGCGGGTGCTGGACGAGGCCCGGCGGCTGGCGCCCGACCTGGAGTTCGTCGCCCGCTACCACAGCGGTCTGATCAAAGCCGCCGCGGAGATCTCCGGCGGACGGCTGGACGTCT
Organism: Streptomyces sp. ICN903; assembly: GCF_022015835.1. Classification (NCBI taxonomy): domain Bacteria; kingdom Bacillati; phylum Actinomycetota; class Actinomycetes; order Kitasatosporales; family Streptomycetaceae; genus Streptomyces; species Streptomyces sp. ICN903. The sequence continues at coordinate 10,803 of NZ_JAKMAY010000110.1, forward strand.
CCTTCGGCCGGGTCGCCGGGCTGGACCCGGCCGCGCTGGGCGGGCTCGACCACCGTCTGATCCGCTACGAGAAGGTGGCCGTGCTGCTGCCGGAGGGGCACCGGCTGGCCCGGCTGCCCAGGGTGCCGCTGGACGCGCTGGCCGGGGAGGTCCTGTACGCGGGGGCCGGCAACCCCGAGACCGCGGAGTGGACCGACTACGCCCGCCGCCTCTTCGCGGGCCGCGGGATAGAGCTCGCCGCTCCCTTCCCCAAGATCGAGGGGGAGGCGGAGTTCGGCCGGGTCGTCCGCAGGCGCGGCTGGTCGGTGCTGGCCAGCGAGGTCTTCGCCACGGTGCCGGGCATGGTGCTGCGTCCGCTGGTGGATCCCGTGCCGCTCTCCCCGGTCTCGATGGTCTGGCGGCGCGGCCTGCGCCACCCGGGAGCGGACGCGCTCCGGGCGGCGGCGCGGCGGCTGGCGGAGGCGGGGCGCTGGCGGGAGCGGCCCCACGGCTCCTGGCTGCCGGAGCCGGACGCGCGTGTGCTGGGGGTGGCCGCGCCGTCCGTGCGCTGATCCCCGGCCGTGCCCCGGGTCGGGCCGTGCCCCGGACCGGTCCGGGGCGGAGGGTCGTCCCACCGGAGTACCAGAGCGCCGTCGGGGTCTCCTGTGAGCGGGTGAAACCGTGCCGGGGCGGCGGCGGCCCGGCACGGCCGGGTGCGGCAGGCCGCTCCCGAACTTCCATCACACGGAGCCCTGTTGAGCGCCGCCGGGCGGCGCGGGCGCGGGGCGGCGCCGCCCGCGCCGCCCAGAACCCGGACTCCGCCCCGGCCTTTGATCAGCATTTGTCCGTTTATGGGATATTTTCATGGCGAGGGGTGCCGGGGAAGAACGGAGCGCGGCCGGCGTCATGCGCCGGCCCTTTCGTATGCGGTGCCCGGCACGCGTGGACCAGAGGAGGTGTTCCTGAATGGCGTGTGCCGATCCGGGGGCCGGCGGCCACCGCGGAAGACCGGTCTTCGTGGACGCGACCGGCAGACGCGGGCGCGTGCTGCGGATCCTCGGCTGGTCGTTCGGAACCCTGTGCGGAGGCTGCGTGGCCGTACTGGCCGTCGCCCTGACGGGAGGCAGCCCCGCGGCCTCAGACAACCCCGCGGCCTCCGGCAACCCCGCGGTCGCCGACAGGCCCGCGCCCGGCGGCGCCACCGCGGAGTCCGGGCCCCCCGCCCTCCTGGCCGACACACAGGACTTCGGCGCACGGAGGCACTGGGGCGGCCACGAGGGCCCGGGCATGCGCTGGACCGGGAGCGGGGGAGCCGCCATCGACTGGTCGGTGGGAACCGGAGGCGACACCGCGACGACCGCCCCGCCCCCCGCGGGGGAGACCTCTCCATGACCCCGGAGGGACACCGGCGCAGCCTTCTGCGCCGACGCCGGCGCAGAAGGCTGCGCAGGCTGCTGGTCCTGCCACTGCTGCTGACCGCCCTCACCGTGCTGCTACTGCGCGGCTACGTGCACAGCGAGTTCCTCGCGGACCACCGGGTACGGCCCGAGGTCCCCTCCGACCGGGTGCCCTGGGAGGTTCGCGAGGGCGGCCCCGTCGTGGACACCGGCGGCCCGCGCCCGGTCGGCCACCGGGTGCCCGACCACATGATCGTGCTGACCTTCGACGACGGCCCGGACCCGGTGTGGACGCCGAAGGTGCTGGACAAACTGGCCGAGCACGACGCGCGCGCCGTCTTCTTCGTGACCGGCGCCATGGCCGCCCGCCACCCCGGACTGGTCAGGCGGATGGTGGCGGAGGGCCACGAGATCGGCCTGCACACCTTCAACCACCCCGACCTGTCCTACCAGTCGAAGTCCCGCATCGACTGGGAACTGGCGCAGAACCAGCTCGCCCTGGCCGGCGCGGCCGGAGTGCGGACCTACCTGTTCCGGCCGCCGTACTCCTCGCACGCGCACGCCCTGGACAACGAGTCCTGGCCGGTCGTGCGGTACGTCGGCAGCCGCGGCTACATCACCGTCCTCAACGACACCGACACCAAGGACTGGGCGCGCCCGGGAGTGGACGAGATCGTCCGCCGGGCCGTTCCGGAGGAGGCGGGCGCCGGCGCCGTGGTGCTGATGCACGACGCCGGCGGCGACCGCTCGCAGACCGTGGCCGCCCTGGACCGGCTGCTGCCGGAGCTGAAAGCACGCGGCTACGCGTTCACCAACCTCACCGAGGCGCTGAGGGCCCCCAGCGCCCACACCCCCGTCAGCGGCCCCGAACTGTGGAAGGGCAGGTTCTTCGTCCTCGCCGTCGGCGTCGCGGAGCGGGCGACGTCCCTGTTCATCGCGGCGCTGACGGTGGTCGGCCTCCTGGTCTTCGCCCGCCTCGGGCTGATGCTGCTCATGGCCGGGGCACACGGCCGCGCCGCGCGCCGGAGAGCCGCCCTGGCCCCGGAGCCGGTCACCCGGCCCGTCAGCGTGGTGGTCCCGGCGTACAACGAGGCCGAGTGCATCGCCCACACCGTGCGCTCCCTGGTCGCCGGGGACCACCGGGTCGAGGTCGTCGTCGTCGACGACGGCTCCCGCGACGCGACGGCCGACATCGTCGAGGGCCTGCGGCTGCCGGATGTACGGGTGGTGAGGCAGGCCAACGCGGGCAAGCCCGCCGCCCTCAACAACGGCATCGCCCACGCCTCCCACGACATCATCGTGATGGTGGACGGCGACACCGTCTTCGAGCCCTCCACCATCCGCGAACTGGTGCGGCCCTTCGCCGACCCGGCGGTCGGGGCCGTCGCCGGCAACGCCAAGGTCGGCAACCGCGACACCCTCATCGGGGCCTGGCAGCACATCGAGTACGTGATGGGCTTCAGCCTGGAGCGGCGGATGTACGACGTGCTGCGCTGCATGCCCACGGTGCCCGGGGCGGTGGGCGCCTTCCGCCGCGAGGCGCTGGAGCGCGTCGGCGGCGTCAGCGACGACACCCTCGCGGAGGACACCGACCTCACCATGGCCGTCCACCGCGACGGCTGGCGGGTGGTCTACGCGGAGAACGCCCGGGCCTGGACCGAGGCGCCCGAAACCGTCCGGCAGCTGTGGTCCCAGCGCTACCGCTGGAGCTACGGCACCATGCAGGCGATGTGGAAGCACCGCCGGGCGGTGCTGGAGCGCGGCCCCTCGGGACGCTTCGGCCGTGTCGGACTGCTGCTCATCTCGCTGTTCACCGTCCTGATGCCGCTGCTCGCCCCGCTGATCGACGTGTTCCTCCTCTACGGCCTGCTCTTCGGGCCGGCGCAGCGGACGGCGGCGGTCTGGCTGGGCGTCCTGGCCGTCCAGGCGGCGTGCGCCGCGTACGCCTTCCGGCTGGACCGCGAACCCCTGACCCATCTGGTCTCGCTGCCGCTGCAGCAGATCCTCCACCGGCAGCTGATGTACCTGGTGCTGCTGCGCTCCTGGGCCACCGCGCTCACCGGCGGCCGGCTGCGCTGGCAGAAACTGCGCCGCACCGGCGCCGTCGACTCCGCCCCCGCGGGCATCGCGAAACCCCGTCACATGCAAGGGAGCACCACCGTATGACCGAGACGGCGACCCCCTCCCCGGCGCAGCCCCCGGGCACGGGCACGGGGGACCGTGCGCCGGGGACCGGGCGCGACCGCTACCTCGACCTGCTGCGCACCCTCGCGCTGCTGCGCGTGGTGCTCTACCACACCTTCGCCTGGGGCTGGCTGACGTTCCTCTTCCCGTCGATGGGCGTGATGTTCGCGCTGGCCGGCGCGCTGATGGCCCGCTCCCTGGCACGCCCCGGCCCCGCCCTCGGGGTGCTGCGAGGCAGGATCCGGCGCCTGCTGCTGCCGCTGTGGCTGTACGGCCTGGTGGTCCTCGGTGTGCTGTTCGCACAGGAATGGCGGCCGGCCAGAGGGGAGGAAGCCGCCCTGTGGTGGCTGAAGCTGGCCTTCTGGGTGGTGCCCGTGGGGACCCCGCCCTTCCCGATGCGCATCGGCGAGGACGGCGGGATGCTGGACGCGGGCTGGGCCCAGCAGGCCGCCGGCCCCCTGTGGTACCTGCGCGCCTACTTCTGGTTCGTGCTGCTCTCCCCGCTGCTGCTGAAGGCGTTCCGCGCACTGCCGTGGGCCACCCTGCTCGCCCCGCTCGGCCTGACCGCCGTCGTCGGCACGGGCCTGGTGGAGATCCCCGGCGCCACGGGCGAGGCGGTGCGGGACTTCGCGGTCTACGGCGCCTGCTGGGTGCTCGGCTTCGCCCACCACGACGGGGTGCTCTACCGCATCCCCAGGTACTTCGCGCCCTCGATCGGCCCGGTCTTCATGGGCCTGGGCCTGTGGTGGAGCGCCCGTCACCCGGGTCCGGACGGCTGGGACCTGGGCGACATCCCCCTGGGCCAGGCCCTGTGGTCCTTCGGGTACTGCCTCCTGCTGTTCCAGGTCAGCCCCGCATGGCAGCGGCTGCCCGAACGGCTCCGGCGCTTCGACGGCACGATCACGCTGGCCAACAACCGTGCGGTGTCGGTCTACCTGTGGCACGAGATCGCGCTGATCGCCACCGTGCCCCTGATCGACCTGCTGTGGAGGATCCCGGCCGTATGGCGCTCCTCCACCCTCTCCGGACTGCTGGAGAACTCCTACCCGGTGCTGATGTTCCTGCTCGTGTGGCCGCTGCTCGCCGTGCTCGTGGCGGCCTTCGGCTGGGCCGAGGACCTCGCCGCCCGGCGCCGGCCCCGGCTGTGGCCCTACGGTCCGTACCGCCGGGAGGACGCGGGTCGGGAGGGTGAGAGCCGGGAGGACGGGCGACCGGCGGGCGGCGGTACGGGCGCGGGGGCGGTCCCGGGCGCGCGCGGGGCGGTCGGCGAGGGCTCACACAGGCCCTGATCTCCGGGTGAGAGCAAGGTTGCGCGGAGGTCACCTGGCGGCACCGGGGTGAAACGCGCCGTCCATAGCGTCGGGAGCCGACACCCGAGGCTGTGGAGGCGCCATGACCGCTCCGACGACCGCACCCGAAGTACCTGGAGCGCCCGAAGCACCCGATGCGTCCGGGGCACCCGATGCGTCCGGGGCGTCCGGGAGGGGGCGCTGGATCGAGCACTGGGATCCGGAGGACGAGGGCTTCTGGGAGAGGACGGGCCGCCGGGTCGCCCGCCGCAACCTCGTGCTGTCGGTGGTCTCCGAACACATCGGCTTCTCCGTGTGGAGCATGTTCTCGGTCCTCGCCCTGTTCATGGGCCCCGAGTACGGCATCGACCCGGCGGGGAAGTTCTTCCTGGTCGCCGTCGCCTCACTGGTCGGCGCCGCGCTGCGGGTGCCCTACGGCTTCGCGGTCGCCCGCTTCGGCGGCCGCAACTGGACGGTGGTCAGCGCCGCGATGCTGCTGGCGCCCACCACCGCCCTGCTGGTGGTCATGGAACCGGGCACCTCGTACACCACCTTCATGCTGGTGGCGGTCCTCACCGGGGTCGGCGGCGCCAACTTCGCCTCCTCCATGACCAACATCAACAGCTTCTACCCGCTGCGCCTGAAGGGCTGGGCCCTGGGGATGAACGCGGGCGGCGGCAACATCGGCGTCGCCGTCGTCCAGCTCGCCGGCCTGCTGACCATCGCCGTCGCCGGGGCCGCACGGCCCCGGCTGCTGCTCGCCGCCTATCTGCCGCTGATCGTCGTCGCCACCGTCCTCAGCGCACGGCACATGGACAACCTCGCGTCCGTGCGGAACGACACGGGCGCGGCCAGGGAGGCGGCACGCGACCGCCACACCTGGATCATGTCCTTCCTCTACATCGGCACCTTCGGCTCCTTCATCGGCTACAGCTTCGCCTTCGGCCTGGTGCTCCAGAGCCAGTTCGGCCGCACCCCCCTGCAGGCCGCCTCGCTCACCTTCATCGGCCCGCTGCTGGGCTCGCTGGTCCGCCCCGTCGGCGGCCGGCTCGCCGACCGGCTGGGCGGCGCGCGGGTCACCCTGTGGAACTTCGGGGCCATGACGGGCGCGGCCGGCATCGTCGTGGCCGCGTCGGTGCGGGAGTCGCTGCCGCTGTTCATCACGGGCTTCGTCGTCCTGTTCGTCCTCACCGGACTGGGCAACGGCTCGGCGTTCAAGATGATCCCGGGGATCTTCCGGGCCAGGGCCCGTGAGGCGGGCCTGGCGGGGGAGGCGGCCGCCGTCCGCGCCCGGCGGCTGTCGGGCGCGTCCATGGCGCTGATCGGGGCGGTCGGCGGGTTCGGCGGGG
>NZ_JAKMAY010000111.1:0-16975 GCF_022015835.1 Streptomyces sp. ICN903
TCGGGGGTCTCGCCGGAGGCGGCGCCGGGATCGGGATGGGGCATGTACGGGCCCAACATCACCGGCGGTTCCCTCATTCCTCGCCGGTCCCTTTCGTGCCTTTGATCACGTCGAATCCTTTCCGCCTCCCGCGTCGCGGGCTTCCCCGCCGTCCGCCCGTCCGCCCGTCCGCCCGTCCGCCCGGCCGTCCGCCGCTCCGCTCTCGCCGGCCGACAGCAGCTCCAGTTCCGTTTCCAGGTTGCGGCGGGCGGTGCGCTCCCAGTGCTCCCGGCCGTAGTGGGTGCGGAACAGGGCGGGCAGGTCCAGCAGACGGCGCAGGACCTCGGCGCGTCCGGCCCGGAAGGCGTCGTCGGGGACGAAGTCGTACTCCGCCCGGACGGCGGCGGCGTAGGCCGCGTACTCCCGCGGCGACCCGGCCAGCACCGCGAGATCGGCGTCGCAGAGCACCTCGCCGCCCGTGTCGCCGGGGGCCGGGTCGTGTCCGGCGGTGAGGCGGACCAGCCGGGCCACCTCGGCGGCCGGGGCGGGGGAGACGCCCGCCTCGGGCAGGGCGCGCTCGGCCAGGCGGGCGCTGCGCTCCTCGTTGGTGGAGCGCTCCGGGAGGTATACCGCGTCGTGGAACCAGGCCGCCAGCGAGACGGTGGCGACCTCCTCGGGGCCGGAGCAGTGCGCGGAGAGCAGGCCGACGCGGTCCAGGACGGCGATCAGGTGGTCGGTGGTGTGGTAGCGGCGGTGGGGTTCGGCCCAGCGCGCGAGGAGGTCGTCGGCGTAGGCGTACGGGGAGGGGGTGCCGGCGGGGAGCTCGGCCTCCGGGCGGCGTACGGCCAGGAGGGTCCGGGTCCAGCGCTCGCGCAGCGCCTCGTGGGCCGGATGGCGGTTCTTCGGCGTGGCCATGGCGCAATTGTGTGCCCCGTCTTCCCGGCGTGTCCCGCGATATGGCAGGCTCCGCTATATGTCTAGACCAATCCTCGAAGTGATCGCCCTCGACGCACGCGACGCGATCGCCGCGCAGACCGGCGGGGCGGACCGCCTCGAACTGGTCGGCGACATGGCCGCCGACGGCCTCACCCCCGCCCGGGAGACCTTCGCCGCCGTCCGCGGCGCCACCGACCTGCCGGTGCGGGTGATGCTGCGCGCGGCGGGCGGGTTCGCGGCGGGCGGCGAGACGGCGCTGGAGGAGTTGTGCGAGCGGGCGCGCGAGCTGCGCGCGGAGGGCGCCGAGGAGTTCGTGCTCGGTTTCCTCGACGACACCGGGCAGCCCGACCTCGCCGCGATCGGCGCGCTCCTCGACGCCGTCCCCGGCTGCCGCTGGACCTTCCACCGCGCCATCGACCACTGCGCCGACCGCGCCGGGCTGCGCAAGCGGCTCGACGGGCACCCCGGTCTGGACGCCTACCTCACCGCCGGCTCGGCGGACGGTGTGACGGCGGGCCTGGCCGTCCTGTGCGCCGAGGCGGCCCGTACGGCCGCCGGGGAGCCCGGCTACCTCCCGCTGCTGATGGCCGGCGGCGGCCTGGGCCTCGACCACGTCCCCGCCCTGCGCGCGGCGGGCGTGACCGCCTTCCACATCGGCGGCGCGGCCCGCCTCGGCGGCTGGGACACCCCGGTCTCCCCGGACGCGGTGCGCACCTGGCGCGAGACGCTGGACGGCTGAACGGGCCGGGCCGTGCCCGTGCCCCGCTCAGCCGTCCGCGACGGGGACGGCCCCGTGCCACTCCACGCCCAGGGACCGCACCAGCTCGTGGCAGTTGCGGCCGAACTCGGGGGAGGGGACGTCCCGGAAGAGCCCGCCGAGGTCCCCCGGCCCGTCGTCCGGATCGGGCAGGACCATGGCCAGCCGCTGGAGCGAGGGGGAACTGTGCGCCGCGACCAGTTCGCGGAACTCCCGGTACGTCACGTGCCGCGGGTCGCGCGCCGGGCCGAAGCGCCCCATGAGGTCGTCCAGCCGGGTCGGCTCCCGCTGCACCACGTGGAAGGTCTCGCCCAGGCGGCGCTCGCGCACCGCCGCCGAGATGAACCGGCCGACGTTGTCCACCGGGGTGAAGTCGCCCCGCGCGCCCGTCTCGAAGCGCACGCCGAGTTCCGCGCACGCCGTCAGGACGAACTCGGCGAGGCTGCCGCCGTGGCTGAGGACGCCGGTGCGCGAGTGCGGCATCACCTCGCCCATGCGGTACAGGCTCACCGGGAGGCCGTACCGCCGCCGGGCCTCGCGCAGCAGCGCCTCGGCGACCCACTTGCTCCGGCTGTAGCCGTCGCCCGGCACCTCCTCGGCCGCGGGGAAGGCGTCCTCGCCGAGTACCGGGCCGTCGTGGGGCGCGCGCGGCAGGATGCCGAGCGTCGACAGGTGGTGCACGGGGCTGGCCGGCCCGGGGCCGGTGCGGGCGAGCCGGATCACCTCGCGGGTGCCGAGTACGTTCACCGCGCGTAGACGGCGGTAGGGGTAGACGAGGTTCACCTCCGCGCCCGCGTGCACGATCGTGTCCGTCCACTCGGCAAGCTCCCGGAAGCCGGCCCCGGACAGCCCGAACCCCTCGGCGCCGAGGTCTCCGCGCACGACCCGGACCCGGTCGTCGCCGCTGCCGACGGGCAGGCCGTAGTGGCGGGCGCGGGCGTCGAGCCGGGCACGGGCGGCCGCGTCGTCCCCGGCGTTGACCAGGCAGGCGACGGTGGCCGTCGTGGACCGCAGCAGTTCGTCCAGCAGATGGATGCCGATGAAGCCGGTGCCGCCGGTGAGGAGGATGTGCCGGGGCGGGGCGACGGCCGCGGACCGCGGGGGCGGTACGGCCGCGGGGGAGGCCGGCCCCGCAGCGGCCGGTTCCCGGGAGGCCGGTTCCAGGGCGGCCGCGTCGGCCAGCATCTCCCGGTGGACGGCCGCCTCTTCGGCCTCCGGCCCGCCCCGGGCGATCAGACGGACCTGGTCGGCGACGGTCGGCGCCTCGGCGATGTCCCGCACCGACAGGCGCAGGCCGAACAGGTCGCGCAGGCGCAGTACGAGCCGCTGGGCGCTGAGGGATGTGCCGCCGGTCTCGAAGAAGCCGTCCCGCGGACCGGGGGTGACGCCCAGGAGCTCGGCCCACAGGGAGCGGACCGCCCCTTCCGGGTCGCCGCCGGGCACCGGCCCGCCCCCGGCGCCGCCGTTCCCGGGCGCCGCGGCCTGCCCCGCCGCGTTCCGCTCCGCCGTGTCCGACCCGTCCAGCAGCCGGGCCAGGGCCCTGCGGTCGGCCTTGCCGTTGGGGGACAGGGGCATGCTCTCGATCCGTACGAACCGGTCGGGCACCAGCTCGGCCGGGAGCAGCTTCCCGGCCCGCGCCCTGGTGTCCGCGAGGTCGAGGTCCTCACGGGCGACCACGGCCGCGACCAGGGTCTGGCCGTCGGCCTCGCCCCGCAGCACGACCCGCACGTCCTGTACCCCCGGCAGTGTCAGCAGCGCCCGCTCGACCTCCGCCGGTTCGATCCGCACCCCGCGCACCTTGAGCTGGTCGTCGCGCCGCCCCACGAAGTACAGGCGGCCGTCGGCCCGGTAGTGGCCGAGGTCGCCGGTGCGGTAGAGGCGGTCGCCGGGGATGTCGGGGAAGGGATTGGGCACGAACGCGGCCCCGGTCCGCTCCGGGTCGCCGAGGTAGCCCAGCCCCAGGCAGTCGCCGCCGATGAGGATCTCGCCGGTCTCGCCCGTGCCCAGGCGCCGCATCGAGGAGTCCACGACCACCGCCGAGGTGTTGTCGATGGGGCGGCCGACGGGTATCTCGCCGCCGGTGCCGCCGCCGGTTCCGTCACCGCCGGCGCCCCCCGCGGTGACGGTGTGGAAGACACTGCCGATCGACGCCTCGGTGGGGCCGTAGGTGTTGGTGATCGCCGTGCCGGGCAGCAGCCCGTGGAACCTGCGGACCGCCTCCACGTTGATCGCCTCGCCGCCCAGCAGGACGTGCCGCAGGGAGCCGGCCGCCCGCACCAGCGCCGGGTCCGAGGCGAGCAGGTCGACGAGCACGGTGAAGATCGACGGCACGAAGTCGGTGATCGTCACCCCGTGGCGGCCGATCTGGTCGACGGTGCGCTCCAGATCGAGCAGCCCGTCGCGGCGCGGCATGACGACGCTGCCGCCCATGGTCAGCGGCCACAGCAGCTGCCACAGTGACGAGTCGAAGACCGACCGGCTGTTCTGGAGCGCCACGTGCCCGGCGCCGAACCTGCGGGTCATGTAGAGGAACCGGTTGAGCAGGCCGCGGTGCACGTTGAGCGTGCACTTGGGCAGGCCCGTGGTGCCCGAGGTGAAGAAGCCGTAGGCGAGGTCGGCTCGGCCGGGGCGCCCGCCGGCGGGGGCGGCGTCGGTGCCGTCCAGCTTCCGGTGGTCGGCCACCAGCGCGCGGGCGCAGCCGGCCGCCGGTGCCGGGGTGCGCGGGGAGACGACGGCGATGTCGGTGCCCAGGCCCCGCAGCAGCGCGTCGATCCGCTCCCGGGGCCAGCCCGGGTCGAAGGGGATGAAGGGGGCTCCGGCCTTCATCGCCGCGACCATCGCGAGCGGGAGTTCCATCCCGTCGCTCACCAGCAGGGGGAGCAGCGTCTCCCGGCGCGCGCCGTGGTCCACGAGCATCACGGCCAGGGAGTTGGCCCTGCGGTCCAGTTCCCGGTAGCTCAGCGTCGCGCCGTCGTAGTACAGCGCGTCTGCGTCGGGGGTGGCACGGGCCTGCTCCTCGATCAGGTGCAGGGTCGTCGCGGTGCCCCGCGGGTACGGCGCGCGGCGTCCGTTGGGATCGGGCAGTGCGGACGAGGACGTGCTGGCTGGCATCGTGGACCCCAATCGAGTGTGGTTCCAGGCGTTTCCAGGCGTTTCCAGGACTGCTCTGCTGTGCCGGCTGTGCGGGCGTGCGGTGCGGGCGTGCGGGCCGCCGCGCGGCGGGGCGCGCGGCGGCCGCGTGCTGCGTGCGGCGGGCCCTCAGGCGGCGGGCAGGGCGAGGGAGCGGGAGCGCAGCTCCTCGTAGAAGGGCAGGTGGTGCCGGAGGTAGCCGGCCAGCACCGGGCTGTCGTCGACCGTGACGGCGTGGCGCCGGTCGCTCTGCCGGAAGCCGGAGCTGCGGGCCACGTCCTGGTGCCACCGGCTGGTGCGGCTCCACTCGGAGCGCTCCCCCGACTGCCAGGACAGGGCCCGCTCGTCGTAGGGGATGCCGACGGCCTCGCAGTAGGCGCGGACGGTGTCGCCGGGGCGCTCGATGAGGACGTCGGCGTCGACCACCACGGGATCGCGCCCCGTCTCCCGGCGGACCCGGTCGAATATCTCGTACTGGTACTCGAAGCCGATCTCCGGGAGCTTCACGCCGGGGTTCACCGCGTAGTGCGACTCGATGGCGCGCCGCGGGTCGCGGACGATGAAGGTGTGCGTGACGACCTCGGCCAGCGGCAGCGCGTCGAAGAGGCGGGCGTGCGGGTACTCGGTGGTGTCCTTGAAGAACACCGGCGTCTTCGCCGACTCCGCCGTGAACCCCCGCAGCACCTCCTCCGGCGTGGTGAGGCGCCGTCCGCCGACCTCGACACCGTGACCGGCGGCCAGTTCGGAGAACGGCTCGTGGTACGCGCGGAAGTCGCCGCGCTGCACCATCATCCGGAAGAAGGCGGTCGACATGGACCGCGGCGGGGACCACAGGGCCAGCACCGCCGGCCGCACGGGGGCGCTCACTGCGACCACTCCGTCGGCTTCCGGTCCCAGCGGTGGGCGCGCAGTTCGCGCATCAGCTCCTCGGGCAGCCGGTGGCCGTCGCTGACCGCGATGTTGGCGGAGACGTGCGCGGGGCGGCGCATGCCGGGGATCACGGTGTGCACGTCGTCGTTGTGCAGGATGAAGCGCAGGGCCAGTTCGGGCAGCGTCATGCCGTCGGGGAGGATCTTCTTCAGCGCCTCCGCGCGGTCCACGCTGGCGTGCAGGTTCTCGGGCACGAAGTAGGAGGCCCGCCAGTCGCCCTCGGGCCAGGTGGTCTCCTTCGTCAGCGTCCCGGTCAGGGTGCCCTCGTCGAACGGGACGCGGGCGATGACGCCGATGCCCAACTCCCGGCAGAGCGGGAAGAGTTCGTCCTCGGGCGCCTGGTCGAAGATGTTGTAGATGACCTGGACGCTGTCGATCAGGCCGGTCCGCAGGACCTCCGTCGCGTTCCAGGGCTCCCAGCGGTTGATGCTGATGCCGATCCCGTCGACCATGCCCGAGGTCCGCAGCGCCTGAACGGTGGCCAGCCAACGCTCGTCCCGCGCCCAGTGGTCCTCCCACACGTGGAACTGCATCAGGTCCACGCGGGGGACGCCGAGGTTGCGCAGGCTCTTCTCGGTGTACTCCATGACGTGGTCGTACGGGAACACGTCGTCCACGTCGGAATCCCTGGTGGAGGGGAACCGCCGGTCCTTGGGAGGGATCTTGGTGAAGGCCTTCAGGCCCCTGCCCGGATTGGCCGCGAGGAGCTTCCCCAGCAGGACCTCGCTGTGCCCGCGGCCGTAGATCCACGCGGTGTCGAACGCGTTGCAGCCGAGGTCCACGGCGAGCTGGAGGGCGGCGAGACTCGTCTCGTCGTCCGCCCCCTGCCAGCCGCCGGGGCCGGCGCCGACCCCCCACATTCCGTAGCCGATCTCCCCGACCCGCCAGCCCAGCCGGCCGAACGTGCGCTGAAGCATGTCTGTTTCCCCTGAGAGCGAGTGGACAGGTGTGAGCGAGTGCACGGGAAGGCGCGTAAGCCGCCCGCGGGTCATCCGGAGGCGGGCCCGGCGAGGGGCGCCGAGTCCCAGTTGTGGCCGCCTCCGCCGGTGAACCGGCGCTGCCGCAGGACGTCGGCGCCCGGGCCGATCTCCGGCAGCGCCCGCCCGACGACGCCGCCCTTGTAGAGGTCGAGCCGGACGGTGGCGTCGGCCGGGCCGGCGATCTCGGCCAGACCGGCCCGCGCCGCCCGGGCGGTACGGCCGTGCGCCGTCCCCTCGTAGACGCAGACGGCGAGCTGCCGGGCGAGGAACCGGGCGGTGTCCGCGGCGCCCCGGTCGGTGACCGTCTCGTGGGCGGCGCGCACCGCGTGCGACAGCAGCTCCATGCCCGGCGCCTCGTACACACCGCGGCACTTGGTGCCGTTGATGCGGTGCTCCACCACGTCGGTCAGGCCCAGGCCGTTCCGCCCGCCGACGGTGTTGGCCAGTTCCAGCAGCTCCTCCGGAGGCAGGCGGCGGCCGTCCAGGGCCACCGGGCGGCCGTGCTCGACGGTGACGGAGACCGTCTCCACCCGGTCCGGCGCCTGCCGGGGCGACACGCCCATCAGCCGCTCCAGGCCCGCCGCCGTGGTGCCCAGGTCCTCCAGCCCGGCGTCCTCGTGGGAGGTGCCCGCGAGGTTGCCGTCGACGGAGTGCTCCGCGGTGTTGCCCGGCATGCACACCAGGCCCGCCGAGGCGACGTGGCGGGCCATCGCCTCCCGGTCGGGCAGGGCGGCCAGCACCTCCGGGTCGCGCCAGGGCGCGAAGACCGCGAGGTCCGGCGCGAAGTGCGCGCCGTAGCGCTCGAAGCGGCGCTGGTCGTTGCCGCCGCCGACGCAGCCGTGCGCCAGCACGCCGGCGCCGGCCCGGCGCAGCCCGGGCACCACGTGCTCGACGATGACGGCCCGGGACAGGCCCGTGGTGTTCCAGTAGCCCCCGTCGTAGTGGGCCTGGAAGGCGACGACGTCGAGCGCCGCGTCGGCCATGGCGCGCCGGGCGTCCACCTCGTGCACCGGTATGCCGGCCGCGCGCACCGCGCCGGTGAACTCACGGAAGTCCTTCTCCGGGCACTGGCCGATGTCGAGGACGAACGCCTCCACGTCGTATCCCCCGCTGTGCAGCCAGGAGGCCAGCGCGAGGGAGGAAAGTCCTCCGGAGAGACAGATTCCGGTCTTCCGCCGCTTCAGTTCGGACAGCGAGAGGTCCACCCATCCTCCAGGGGAGATACGCCTGCGCTCCGGTGTTCGCACCGGGCTGTGCGGTACGGGGACATGCTGTCCAACCCGCGTGGGCGGGGGAAGTGAGCACCGCGGGGCATGATGCTGCAATGCGTAAACCTGAAGGCGTTGTACATGGGCGGAAACCGGGCCAACCCGGAACCGCCCGGCATCCCGCGCCGCGCCCTCGGCGGCACGCCGTTCAGCCGGGCAGGGCGCGCCCGTCGGGCAGCTGGGAGTCCAGGATCCCGGACCGGGCGAGCAGATAGCCCAGTTGGGCCCGGCTGCCGGCCCTGAAGTGGTCGGCGGCCCACTTGATGTGGTTGGCCACGGTGCGGGGGCTCACGCCCAGCCGGCTCCCGATCGCCTTGTCGGTGTGCCCCTCCACCATCAGGCGCAGTACGGCCCGCCGGGTCTGGGAGGTGAACGCGTGCGGCTGCCACCGGTCCGTGCCCCGGAAGACGGGCTCGGCCCGGTCCCAGGCGCAGTCGAAGGCGTTCACCAGATAGCGCACGATCGCGGGGTGGCGCACGGAAAGGGCCGCCGGCTGGTGCTCCTGCGCGGCGGGTATGAAGGCGACGGCGCCGTCGAAGACGGTGACCTGGTTGAACGCCTCGGCCAGTGTGCGCACCTCGGCGCCGGCCGCGGTGATCTTCTCCGCGTAGGCGAGCGTCGGACCGTGGGAGCGCACGGTGTGCTGGTACAGCACCCGCTGCCGCACCCCCCTGGAGCACAGGTCCAGCGCCTCCGGCAGGGTCCGGGCCAGCGACTCCTCACCCAGCCCGCCGCCCGGCTGGGCGGTCATCACATCGCTTCCGCAGGACCGGGCGGCCCTGCGCAGGGCCCGGTCGACGGCCTCCTCGCCGAGCAGCAGGTCCGCCGTGCGGTTGACCTCCCGGCCGATCTGCCGGTACGCCGCCTCCGCGCGGGCCAGCACCGACCGGACCGACCGCAGGGCCTGCTCCTGCTCCAGGATGGCCCGCTCGATCGGGCGCGCGAGCCTGGCGGCGGCGATGTCCGGCGGCACCGGGACCAGCGTCCCGGGGCACTCCGGCGAACGGCGCAGCAGCCCCAGTTCGAGCAGGCAGCCGGGTGCCTGCCCGGCGGGCACGCTGCCCCGGGTCAGCGCCTGCCGGTAGAGGGCGTCGCCCTCTTCGCAGATGTCGGTCCCCGGGCGGCCGGGCGCGGCAGCGGGTGCGGTGGCGGGTGTGCCGGTCGTGACAGTGCACATGAGGCGCTCTTCCGAATCTTCGGCTGTCTTCGCCACCACACCGGGTCCGGCGCGTCCGAGGGGCTCCCGGTCGTCGGACGGCGGGGGCGACGGGCGGTGGTACGGCCGCTCAGGCGATGGCGACCTTGGCGGCGAGGCCGAGGAAGACGACACCCGCGAGCCGGTTCAGCCAGGTGCCCGAGCCCGGCCGCCTCCGCAGCCGCTCCCCGATCCGGCCCGAGAGCAGCGCGACCACGCAGTCGACCAGCAGCCCGATCACGGTGAACGTCGCGCCCAGCACCAGCAGTTGGAGGGCGGGGCTTCCCGCGGAGGGCGTGACGAACTGCGGCAGGAAGGCGAGGTAGAAGATGACGATCTTCGGGTTGAGCAGGTTGACGATCGTCGCCCTGCGGAAGACCGTCATCGGTGACGCGGCCGTGTGCTCGCCGTCGAAGGTGGTCCCGGAGGAGTCCCGCAGCGTGTGCCAGGCCAGGTAGAGCAGATAAACAGCCCCGGCGTAGCGGAGCACCTGGTAGGCCGTCCCCGAGGACTGGACGAGGGTGGCCAGCCCCAGCGCGACCGCGAGGGTGTGGCAGGCCATGCCGGCCGACATGCCGAGCGACGCCAGCAGGCCCGCCCTGGTGCCCTGGCTGATGCCGTGGGTGAGGATGTAGACCATGTCGGGGCCGGGAGTGACGCAGATGACCAGCACCGCCATGACGAAGACCGCGTAGGACGCCAGTCCTAACCCGAACATGTTCCCCCTCTGATCCGGCCGACCGTTCGGAACCTAGACAGCCGGGCCGCCGCGCGCAACCGGTACCGGCCCGTCAGCGGGATTCCGCCCCCTGGCGGCGGGACGGAAGACGAGGCCGCCCGGCCCCCGCGCCCGCGGAAGGGAGGGGGAGCCGGACGCGGGCGCGCCCTACCGGACCACGGCGGAGAAGGCCGGCAGGTAGCCCTTCTCGTGGCCCTCGGCCGTGGGGTGGATGTTGGAGGAGCTGATCCACGGGTCGCTCGTGCAGATCTCGTGCCCGGCGAAGGCGGGACGGGCGTCCGCGAAGGAGAACCCGGCGGCGGCGGCGCGGCCGGAGATCACCTGGTTGAGCACGTCCGAGCCGTCGTTGATGGCCGCGCGCTTGCCCGAGCCCATGCTCAGGCAGAAGCCGCCCTCCTTGTAGAGGTAGGGGTAGCCCACGACGACGACCTCGGCGTTCGGCGCGCGGTCGCGGATGGTGGCGTACAGGGCGTCCAGTTCGCCGGGCAGTTCGTTCCGGGCGTAGTCGGCGGCCTCGTCCAGTCTCTGCTCACAGACCGACTGCGAGGAGAACATGCAGGTCAGCATGATGGAGGCGAAACCGGAGTCGTTGCCGCCGATGCTGATGCTCACCAGCGTCGTGTTCTCGTCCAGATACCGCACCTGGTTGTTCAGCACGTCCGGGATCTTCGCCCCGCCGCAGGCGGCGAAGGTGAAGGACGCGGGCGCGGACGCCCGCGCCCACCGGGCCGGGTAGGCGTTCCCGCTGCGGGTGCACAGCAGGTCGGAGTAGTCTCCGGCGCCGGTGCCGGAGGAGTAGGAGTCGCCGAGGGCCACGTAGTTCTCCGCCGCGTTCCGCGTGGCGCTCCCGGCGGCTGAGGCGGGGGCGGCCGGTACGGCGAGCGCCGTCGCCAGGGCCAGCAGGGCGGTGGTCAGGAGACGGGGAACGCGCATGGTTTCCTCCAGGAGACATGCACAGGGGTGTGAGGGGGCGTCACACCATTACCGCTCCGGACCGCTCCCGAAATCGGTGAAATCGCCGGTCCCGACACCCGGTCGGGTGATGCGGCGAGGGTTCCTGTGATCGCCTGACGATCACAGGAACCCTCCGAGAGGCGCTCGGGCGCCCGCGCTGACGGGCGCGGCCGCCCGGGCGGCCTACCGCCTCTCTCCCCTCCCCACCGGACAGGACGGCCCCGCAGGGCCCGATGGCTGTCTCCGCGCCGCAGCGGGCCGCGCCGTGTCAGTCCCGGGCCACCGGGGGATCGAGTCGGGCCGTCTCGTCGTCCGTCAGCCGAAGCGAGCCCGCCGCGACGTTCTCCGCGAGGTGGTCCGGGTCGCCGGTGCCGGGTATGGCCAGGACGTGCGGGCCCTGCCGCAGCGTCCAGGCCAGCCGCACCTGCGCGGGCGTCGCTCCGTGTGCCCGGGCCACGGCGCGTACGGCCTCGTCCTCGGTCCCGTCCTCGGTCCCGCTCCCGCCCGCGCCCGCCTCGCGGCGCTTCCCGGCGATCGCGAAGAACGGCACGAACGCGATGCCCGACTCCCCGCAGACCCGCAGCAGTTCGCGGTCCTTGGTGTCGGCGGCGCCCAGACCGTAGGCGTTCTGCACGCACACCACCGGCGCGACGGCCCGCGCCTCCGCCAGCTGCGCGGCCGTGGCGTTGGATATGCCGAGGTGGCGTACGAGTCCGGCCTCGCGCAGCCGCGCCAGCGCGCCGAAGTGCTCGGCGATCGAGCCGTCCCTCCGGCTGGGCGGGACGCGCAGGTTGACCACGTCCAGGTGGTCCAGGCCGAGTTGGCGGATGTTCTCCTCCACCTGGCCGCGCAGCTGCTCGGGCCGGGCCCACCACCACTGGCCCGACGGGTCGCGCCCCGGCCAGACCTTGGTGGTGATGACCAGGTCGTCGGGGTAGGGGGCCAGCGCCCGGTTGATCAGCTCGTTGGCCGAACGGAGGGAGGAGAAGTAGAAGGCGGCGGTGTCGATGTGGTTCACGCCGAACTCGTGGACGGCGCGGCGCAGTACGGCGACCGCCCGGTCGCGGTCGCTGGGCGTGCCGTCGTGGAAGGCGCCGCTTCCCGTCAGCCGCATGGCCCCCAGGCCCATCCGGTTGACCGTCAGGTCGCCGAGTGTCCAGGTGCCCGCGGCGTCCGCGCGGGGGTGCGCCGACCGGTGTTCCATCGGATGCCCCATCAGGCGTCGCCCCCGTCGCACAGCGGGTCGGGCAGGGGGGCCGCGTGGACGACGGTGAGGCCGGAGACCGCGCGGGTGAGACAGACGTACAGACGGCGCAGGCCGGTGCGCTCGTCCGGTTCGCCGTCGACGACGGCGGCCGGTTCGTCCAGGACCACGTGGTCGTACTCCAGGCCCTTGGCCAGGGTCGCCGGGACGAGGGTGAGGCGGGTGCCCGCGTCCGTCTCCGTCCCCGGGGAGAGGCGGGGGACGCCGGCGGCGTCCAGGGCCGAGGCCAGGGCCGGAACGCGGACGTCGGCGGCGATCAGGCCGATCGATCCCTCGCGCTCCAGCGCCTCGCGGCAGGCTTCCACCACCGCGCCGTCCAGCTCCTCCACCGCCACTGCCCGTACCCGCAGGGAGCCCGCCGCGTCGCGGATCGAGGTCGCCTCGGACAGGCCCGGCGCGATGTGCGGCAGCAGCCGGGAGGCGTAGGCGATGACCTCGCGCGGCACACGGAAGCCCCGGGTCAGCTCCTCCACCGCCGCGTCCGGCTTGCCCAGGTGGGACAGGGCCTCGGCCCAGCTCGCGGTCGCCCACGGCGTGGTGCCCTGCGCCAGGTCGCCCAGCACCGTCGCCGATCCGGTGGTGCAGCGGCGGCCCACCGCCCGGTACTGCATGGGGGAGAGGTCCTGCGCCTCGTCCAGGACGACGTGGCCGAGCGAGGGGGTGCGCCGCACCAGGTCGGTGGCCTCGTCGATCAGTACGGCGTCGGCGGCCGACCACTTCGCCGACCGCACCCCGCGCGGCGGCTTCGTCCACAGGATCGCCTTGCGCTCCTCCTCGGTGAGGATCCCCTCGGAGCACTCGGCCAGGAAGCCGTCGTCCGACAGCAGCCGCAGCACCAGCTTCGCCGGATCGACCTCCGGCCACACGGCCTTGACCAGGGCCTTCACCGCCGCGTTGCGCGCCACCGCGTTCTGCACCCGGTCGTCGGGGGCCTCGCCCGAGCGCTCCATGCGCGTCAGCACGGCGTGCGCGACGCGCTGCGGCAGGGCCTCGCGGGCGGCACCGTAGCGGATGCCGCGTTCCAGCAGCTCGCGGACGATCTCCTCCAGCTCGTACGCCGGGACGCGCCAGCGGCGCGAGCCGCGGACGACGACGCACGACTCGGTGGGCATCGTCACGCCCGAGCGGACCGCGCGGCGCAGCACCTCGGCCATGCGGGCGTCGCCCTTGATCCGGGCGGCCTCCGGGTCGTCGGTGCCGCGCACCTCCACGCCCGTCGCCTCGGTGACCAGGTCCTCCACGGTCGCCTGCCGCACCGCCAGCTCGCCCAGCGCCGGCAGGACCTGTTCGATGTAGCGCAGGAAGGACCGGTTGGGGCCGATGACCAGCGTCCCGGTGCGGGCCAGGCGCTCGCGGTGGGCGTAGAGCAGATAGGCCACGCGGTGCAGACCGACGGCCGTCTTGCCGGTGCCCGGCGCGCCCTGGACGCACACGGTGCCGTCGACGCCGGTGCGGACGATCTCGTCCTGCTCCGGCTGGATGGTGGCCACGATGTCGCGCATCGGGCCGACGCGCGGACGCTCGATCTCGCGCCTGAGCAGGGCACTGGCCTTCTCGGCCTCGTCCGGGTCGGACAGGCGCTCGTCCTCGTACGCGGTCAGCTCGCCGCCGGTGTAGCCGAAGCGGCGGCGCAGGCCGATGCCCTGCGGGTCCTTCTTGGAGGCGCGGTAGAAGGGCTGGGAGACGGGGGCGCGCCAGTCGATGACCATCGGGTCGCCGTCGGCGTCGTGCACGTGGCGGCGGCCGATGTAGTACCGGACCGCCGAGGGATCGTCCTGCTCCGGAGCGCCGGGGGGCCGCGGGGAGTCCGCGTGGTCCAGGCGGCCGAAGAACAGCGGGGTGTCGGCGAGGTCGGCGAGGGCCTCGATCCGGGCGTCGATCTGGTGCTGGAGCGCCTCGGCGTTCACCCAGTTGGCGGTGACGTTCCTGATGTCGAGCGACTCGACGTCATGGCGCATGGCGCGCAGCGCTGTGCGCGAGGCGGCCAGGTGGGCGCGTTCGCGTTCGAGCGGGTCGAGCGGGTCGAGCGGGTCGGGATCGGGCATGCCGTGGCCGGACATGCCGGGGGCGTGCGGGTCGTGGGCGTGCGCGGGCACGTTGCGGCCTCCTGCGGAAAGCGCGCACGACGGCGGTACGGCGAGCCGCTCGGACGTGCGGCCGCGCCGCACACCGGGTGCGGTGGACGACAGGGTCGGAGGGGACCGCGTACGCCGGCGGGGGCCTGCGGGCCGCCGGAGGCCGGCGAGGGCGCGGCCGCCGGGAGCGCGGTCCGCCGGCCGGTACCGACCGGCCGGCTCCTCCCCGGCGGCACGGCGGCACTCGGGCATGCGGAACGCACGCCCTGCGGTGCCGTGGCGCGGGAGGCGGGAGACGCGTGATTCTAGCCCCGCTCGTCCCGGCGGGCGAACGATTTCCCCCGTACGCGGGGAGGGTGGACGGGCCGGGTTGCGGGCGGAGAAAAGCCGTGGTGAGACCTAGGATGGATATGGACCAATAGGGCGAAACTACTGCGAACCCGTGGAGCCATGAACAGCACCCCCATCCCTCCCCAGACAGCCGGCGGCCGGTCCACGGGCGCCACCGCGCTCGCCGCGCTCGACGCACGGAGCGGCGACGGCGGCCACCGCCACCGCCGCCATCTGCTGGGCGATGCCGTCCGGGCGATCTCCGTCTTCGCCGGAGCGGCGTTCGACGTCGCGGTCCTCGGCGACTACGCGGAGGCGCGCGAAGAGGACCGGGAACAGGGCACGGAGCAGGACCGGTACCGGAACGGCGGGACGCGCGGCGGCAGAGCGCACGACGGCAGGACGTACGAGTCCGCGACCCGCGCCTGACACCGGCCGGGCGCGCCGGACCGTCGGTTAGGGTCGCCCCGCGGCGGTGGCCGCGGACGGCCGAAGACGACCGTCGACCCGTCGACCCGTCGACTGACGGACCGGAACCCAGGAGGTGGCCGAGTGCCGGCTGCGCCCACACCCGACACCGGCACCGGCGCCGGCTCCGAGCGCCCGGCCCGCGCCGCACGCGGCAGCCGTACCGCAAGAGCCCGGATACGCCCCGCGCTCGGCGCGTACGGTGACCGCCGCACCCGTGCGGCCGCCGCCCTGCTCGCTCTCTCCCTCGCCGCGCTCGCGGCGGTCTGCGCGGCGCAGCCCAGCTTCCTGGTGGACGTGCTCGTCTACCGCGCCGAGGGGCAGGCCGTCGTCGAGGGGCGCGACCTGTACGGCTTCACCGTCACCGAGTGGGATCTGCCCGCCACCTACCCGCCCTTCGCCGCGCTGCTGTTCGTCCCCACCGCCCTGCTGCCCCTGCCCGCCGTCCAGGTCCTCTTCGCGGCCGGCAACGTCGTACTGCTCGCCCTGCTGGTCCACCTCTCCCTGCGCCTGGCCGGACGGCGCACCTCCCCCGCCCTGCTGATCGCCGCCACGGCAGCCGGACTGTGGCTGGAACCGGTCTTCCAGACCATGGTCTTCGGGCAGATCAACCTCGCCCTGGCCTGCCTGGTCCTGTGGGACCTCGGCCGCCCGGACGGCGCCCGCGGCAAGGGCCTGGCCATCGGCGTCGCGGCCGGGATCAAGCTCACCCCCGCGATCTTCGCCGTCCATCTGCTGCTGACCGGACGCGTCCGGGCCGGACTGACGGCGCTGGCGGGCTTCGCGGGGACGGCGGTGCTCGGCGCGGCCGTCCTGCCGGGCGCGAGCGTGGACTTCTGGACGCGGCGGATGTTCGAGACCGGCCGCGTCGGCAAGGCGTGGATCGTCGACAACCAGTCCCTCCAGGGGATGATCGCCCGCCTCCTGCACACCCCCGAGCCCGGCCTGTGGTGGGCGGCCCCCGCGGCCGTCGCCGGGCTGCTGGGCCTGTGGCTGGCCCGCCGCGCCCATCTGCGCGGACGGGAGGGCTGGGGGGTGCTGGCCGTCGCGGGCACGGCGGTGCTGGTCTCGCCGATCAGCTGGTCCCACCACTGGGTGTGGTGCGTTCCGCTGCTCGCCGTCGTGGCGGCCGCCGCGTCGCCGTCCCGCCGGTGGCCGCTGTACGCCGCGGCCGCCGTCGCCGTGCTCTTCACGGCCCGCACGCACTGGCTCGTCCCCCACTCCGGCGACCTCGACCTCCACCTGCCCTGGTGGCAGCAGCCGCTCGCCTCCCCGTACGCGCCCCTGGCCCTGGTCATGTCGGCGTACGCGGCGTGGCGCCTGCGACGGGACACCCGATGACGCCCCGGCTCCCGCGCGGTGCCGGGGCCGCATCCTTTCCGTTCCCCGCGGCGTTGGACGGACGGATGAGAGGGGCAGCCGTGCACGGGGGATACCGAACACAGCGGCCGGTTCCGGACGAGCACCGCGCCGACCCCGCCTACGTCGAGGCCGGCGCCGCCATCGCGCTGGGACAGGCCGTGTACGACCGCCGCACCGCGCTCGGGTTCACGCAGGGGCAGCTCGCCGATCGGGCGGGAATGGCGGAAGCCGAGGTCGAGCGAATCGAGGGAGGGGCGGTGGCTCCCACCGTCGCCCTGCTGGGCGCGCTGTCACGGGCCCTCGACGCCAGGCTGGACCTGTCCGTCGAGGATGACGACACGTCCGTGTCGTTCGTGGCACGCGCGACGTAGCGCCCCTGGGTGGGAAGCGTGCGGCTCACGCGGTGCCCGGGCGCGTCCCGGCTGTTCCACGGCCTGTTCCACGGCCTGTTCCACGGCCTGTTCCACGGCCTGTTCCACGGCCTGTGCCAGGCGTCTGTCCAGCTCCTCGTCCAGACGCCGTGCCTCGTTCCCGGTGGGGCCGTAGCCGTTCCACTCGCGCAGTAGGGCGCGGGTCCGCTCGGCGGGGTCGCGGGGGGTCGGCGTCGGC
>NZ_JAKMAY010000112.1:0-16890 GCF_022015835.1 Streptomyces sp. ICN903
CCCACCCCCAGTCCAGTGCCGCCCCGTGGCCCAGCGCCATGCCGACACCCCGAGGTAGCCGTACCCATGCGTCCGACCGAAGGAGCTCGCGGTGAGTAGTGACCAGTTGCTCGCCTTCGAGGTTGACTGCCACCTGTTCAAGGACTGTGGCTTCGAGGCCCCCAGTGCGTGGTCGTTCATCTTCGACCCGATCTTCGAGGTCGGCGGGTTCGAGTTCAACAAGCCGATGCTCCTCGCGATCATCGGCACGGCCGCGATCCTCACCTTCTTCTGGATGGCTTTCTCCAAGCCCAAGGTGGTCCCCGGCAAGCTGCAGATGGTCGCCGAGGCGCTGTACGAGTTCGTGCGCCGGGGCATCGCCCGGGAGGTGATCGGGAAGAAGGGCGACGCCTTCGTCCCGCTCCTGGTGTCGCTGTTCTTCTTCGTGTGGATGCTGAACCTCTGGGCGATCATCCCCATCGCCCAGTTCCCGGTCAGCTCGGTCATCGCCTACCCGGCAGGCCTCGCGGCCGTGGTCTGGGTCACCTACATGACGGTGACGTTCAAGACGAACGGATTCGTCGGCGGTATCCGCAACCTCTGCGTCCCCAGCGGCCTGCCGAAGCCGATCTACGTGCTGCTCACGCCGATGGAGTTCATCTCCAGCGTCTTCGTGCGGCCCTTCACGCTGACGGTCCGGCTCTTCGCGAACATGTTCGCCGGCCACATCCTGATCCTGATCTTCACGATCGCCACCTGGTACATGCTCGGCACCTTCCTCGGCACCCTCTACGCGACCGCCTCGTTCGTGATGACCGTGGTGCTGACGGTCTTCGAGCTGTTCATCCAGGCGCTGCAGGCCTACGTCTTCACCGTGCTGACCGCCACCTACCTCTCCCAGGCCCTGGAAGAGGCGCACTGACCGGACCGGCACCACGGTCCCGACCAGCCACCACCCGCCCAACCCCAGACGTCCGGTGGACCAACCACCCACCGGCCCACCAAGAGAAGGAACCCAAGGAATGTCTGCTCTGGAGACCCTCGCAGCTGTCGAAGGCAACGTCGGCACCATCGGCTACGGCCTCGCCGCGATCGGCCCCGGTATCGGCATCGGCATCATCTTCGGTAACGGTGTGCAGGCCATCGCCCGCCAGCCCGAGGCCGCCGGCCTCATCCGCCAGAACATGCTGCTCGGTTTCGCGGTCGTCGAGGCCCTGGCGCTGATCGGCTTCGTCGTTCCCTTCATCCTCAGCTGATACAGGCAGCTGAAATCGACGAAAGGTCCACCATGATGAACCTGGCAGCTTCGGAGCCGCAGTCCCCGCTGCTTCCGGTCTGGCCCGAGGTCGTCATCGGCCTGATCGCCTTCGGCATCGTCTTCTTCGTGTTCGCCAAGAAGCTCCTCCCGGCCATCAACAAGGCCCTGGACGAGCGCCGCGAGGCGATCGAGGGGGGCATCGAGAAGGCCGAGGCTGCTCAGGCCGAGGCGCAGCAGACGCTCGAGGAGTACCGAGTCCAGCTCGCCGAGGCTCGTCACGAGGCCGCGCGCCTGCGCCAGGAGGCGCAGGAGCAGGGCGCCGCGCTCATCGCCGAGATGCGCGAGGAGGGCCAGCGGCAGCGTGAGGAGATCATCGCCGCGGGCCACGCCCAGATCGAGGCCGACCGTCGGCAGGCCGCGCAGTCGCTGCGCCAGGACGTGGGCAAGCTCGCCACCGACCTGGCCGGCAAGCTGGTCGGCGAGTCCCTGGAGGACGTCGCCCGGCAGAGCCGCACGATCGACCGCTTCCTCGACGAACTCGAGGAGAAGGCGGCCTCCGCCGAGTCCTCTGGAGCCGCCCGATGAACGGAGCGAGTCGCGAGGCACTGGCCGCCGCCCGCGAGCGACTGGACGCGCTGACGGACTCCACGTCCGCCGACGCGGCCCGGCTCGCCGAGGAGCTGGCCGCGGTCACCGCGCTGCTCGACCGCGAGGTGTCGCTGCGCCGGGTCCTGACCGACCCGGCGCAGCCCGGCGAGGCCAAGGCTGAGCTGGTCGGACGCCTGCTGGGTGGCCAGGTCGGCGGCGAGGCCGTCGATCTGGTCTCCGGCATGGTCCGCTCCCGCTGGTCGCGTTCGCGCGACCTGGTGGACGCGGTCGAGCAGCTCGCCGACGTCGCCGACCTCACCGCGGCCGAGCGTGACGGCACGCTGGACGACGTGGAGGACGAGCTGTTCCGGTTCGCCCGGACGGTCGCCTCCTCCCCGGAGCTGCGTGCGGCTCTCGGCGGCAAGATCACCGATGACAGCCTGAAGGCGGCCAAGACCGAGCTGCTGCGGCGGCTGCTGGGCGGCCGGGCCAAGCCCGCCACCGAGCGACTGGTCGTCCGCCTCGTGCGCCAGCCGCGTGGCCGTAGTCTTGAAGGAGGGCTCGAAGCCCTCTCCAGGCTGGCCGCCGAGCGCCGCAACCGCTCGGTCGCGGTGGTCACCTCGGCCGTACCGCTCAGCGACCGCCAGAAGCAGCGCCTCGGCGCGGCCCTGGCGAGGCTCTTCGGGCGCGAGATGCACCTCAACCTGGACGTGGACCCGGAGGTCCTCGGCGGAATCCGGGTGCGGGTCGGCGACGAGATCATCGACGGCACCGTCTCGGAGCGCCTCGAAGGGGCGACCCGGCGGATGGCGAGCTGAGCCCACGGCCGGCGGACACCGCGGGCGGTAGGCCACACCAACTCAAGAAGCAGTACTGGCGGCCCGAGTTGGGCCGTAGCAGACACATACGGGCCCAACAAGGAGAGCAGGGAACCCAGATGGCGGAGCTCACGATCCGGCCGGATGAGATCCGGGACGCGCTGGAGAACTTCGTCCAGTCGTACAAGCCGGACGCGGCCTCGCGCGAAGAGGTCGGGACGGTCAGCCTTGCCGGTGACGGCATTGCGAAGGTCGAGGGTCTTCCCTCGACCATGGCGAACGAGCTGCTGAAGTTCGAGGACGGCACCCTCGGCCTCGCCCTCAACCTCGAGGAGCGCGAGATCGGCGCGGTCGTCCTCGGCGAGTTCAGCGGCATCGAGGAGGGCCAGACGGTGCGCCGCACCGGCGAGGTCCTCTCCGTCGCGGTCGGCGACGGTTACCTCGGCCGTGTCGTCGACCCGCTGGGCAACCCGGTCGACGGCCTCGGCGAGATCGAGACCGAGGGCCGCCGCGCCCTCGAGCTGCAGGCCCCCACGGTCATGCAGCGCAAGTCGGTGCACGAGCCGATGGAGACGGGCTACAAGGCCGTCGACGCGATGACCCCGATCGGCCGCGGCCAGCGCCAGCTGATCATCGGCGACCGCCAGACCGGCAAGACGGCCCTGGCGATCGACACGATCATCAACCAGCGCGACAACTGGCGCTCCGGCGACCCGAACAAGCAGGTCCGCTGCATCTACGTCGCCGTCGGCCAGAAGGGCTCCACCATCGCCTCCGTGCGCGCGGCGCTGGAGGAGAACGGCGCGCTGGAGTACACCACCATCGTCGCCGCCCCGGCGTCCGACCCGGCGGGCTTCAAGTACCTGGCGCCCTACACCGGCTCGGCCATCGGCCAGCACTGGATGTACCAGGGCAAGCACGTCCTGATCATCTTCGACGACCTGTCCAAGCAGGCCGACGCCTACCGCGCCGTGTCCCTGCTGCTGCGCCGTCCGCCGGGCCGCGAGGCCTACCCGGGCGACGTCTTCTACCTGCACTCCCGGCTGCTGGAGCGCTGCGCCAAGCTCTCGGACGAGATGGGCGCCGGCTCGATGACCGGTCTGCCGATCATCGAGACCAAGGCGAACGACGTGTCGGCGTTCATCCCGACCAACGTCATCTCCATCACCGACGGCCAGTGCTTCCTGGAGTCCGACCTGTTCAACGCGGGCCAGCGCCCGGCGCTGAACGTCGGTATCTCCGTCTCCCGAGTCGGTGGCTCGGCCCAGCACAAGGCCATGAAGCAGGTCTCCGGCCGGCTCCGTGTGGACCTCGCCCAGTTCCGCGAGCTGGAGGCGTTCGCCGCCTTCGGTTCCGACCTGGACGACGCCTCCAAGGCGGCGCTGGAGCGCGGTAAGCGCATGGTCGAGCTGCTCAAGCAGTCGCAGTACGCGCCGTACCCGACCGAGGACCAGGTCGTCTCCATCTGGGCGGGCACCACCGGCCGTATGGACGACGTCCCCGTCGAGGACATCCGGCGCTTCGAGAGCGACCTGCTGGAGCACCTGCACCGCGAGCGCAAGGACCTGATGACCGGCATCCGCGAGGGCGGCAAGATGTCCGACGACACCCTCCAGTCGCTGTCGGACGCCATCGCCTCCTTCAAGAAGCAGTTCGAGACCTCGGACGGCAAGCTGCTGGGCGAGGGCTGAGCATGGGCGCGCAGGTCAGGATCTACAAGCGGCGGATTCGCTCCGTCAGCGCGACCAAGAAGATCACCAAGGCGATGGAGATGATCTCCGCGTCGCGCATCGTCAAGGCACAGCGCCAGGTGGCCGCGTCGACTCCGTACGCCGACGAGCTGACCCGGGCCGTCGCGGCCGTCGCCACCGGTTCCGACACCCAGCACCCGCTGACCACCGAGGCCGAGAAGCCGGCCCGGGCCGCGGTCCTGCTCGTCACGAGCGACCGCGGTCTGGCGGGCGGCTACTCCGCCAACGCGATCAAGGCGGCCGACCGGCTGACCGAGCGGCTGCGGGCCGAGGGCAAGGAGGTCGACTCCTACATCATCGGCCGCAAGGGCGTGGCCTACTACGGCTTCCGCGACCGGAAGGTCGCCCAGTCGTGGACGGGCTTCACCGACCGGCCGTCGTACGCCGACGCCAAGGCCGTCTCCGGACCGCTGATCGAGGCGGTCCGCAGGGACACGGCGGAGGGCGGCGTGGACGAGCTGCACATCGTCTTCACGGAGTTCGTGTCGATGATGACGCAGAACCCGGTCGAGAAGCGGATGCTGCCGCTCAGCCTCGACGAGGTCACGCAGCAGGTGGAGAAGCAGGAGCGGATCCGCCCGCTGTACGACTTCGAGCCGTCGGCGGAGGAGGTTCTGGACGCGCTGCTGCCGCGGTACGTCGAGAGCCGCATCTACAACGCGCTGCTGCAGTCCGCCGCCTCCGAGCACGCCGCCCGCCGGCGCGCGATGAAGTCGGCGACGGACAACGCCGAGGACCTCATCAAGTCGCTCACGCGGCTTGCCAACCAGGCCCGCCAGGCCGACATCACCCAGGAAATCAGCGAGATCGTCGGTGGTGCCAGCGCGCTGGCCGACGCTTCTGCGGGGAGTGACTGACAACTATGACCACCACTGTTGAGCCGACCGCTGCGGCGGGCGTGGCCACCGGCCGCGTCGCGCGGGTCATCGGCCCGGTCGTCGACGTGGAGTTCCCCGTCGACGCGATGCCGGAGATCTACAACGCGCTGACCGTCGAGGTCGCCGACCCGGCCGAGGAGGGTGCGAAGAAGACCCTCACCCTCGAGGTCGCCCAGCACCTGGGCGAGGGCCTGGTCCGCGCGATCTCCATGGAGCCGACCGACGGCCTGGTCCGCCAGGCCCCGGTGACCAACACCGGCCGCGGCATCACCGTGCCCGTCGGCGACGTCACCAAGGGCCGGGTGTTCAACACCCTGGGCCGCATCCTGAACGAGCCGGAGGCCGAGTCCGAGGTCACCGAGCGCTGGGAGATCCACCGCAAGGCCCCGGCCTTCGACCAGCTCGAGTCCAAGACCGAGATGTTCGAGACCGGCCTGAAGGTCGTCGACCTGCTGACCCCGTACGTCAAGGGCGGCAAGATCGGTCTGTTCGGCGGCGCGGGCGTCGGCAAGACCGTCCTCATCCAGGAAATGATCATGCGTGTGGCCAAGCTGCACGAGGGCGTTTCCGTGTTCGCCGGCGTCGGCGAGCGCACCCGTGAGGGCAACGACCTCATCGAGGAGATGGCCGAGTCCGGCGTTCTCCCGCAGACCGCGCTGGTCTTCGGCCAGATGGACGAGCCCCCGGGCACCCGTCTGCGCGTGGCCCTGGCCGGTCTGACGATGGCGGAGTACTTCCGCGACGTCCAGAAGCAGGACGTGCTGTTCTTCATCGACAACATCTTCCGCTTCACCCAGGCCGGTTCCGAGGTCTCCACCCTGCTGGGCCGCATGCCCTCCGCGGTGGGCTACCAGCCGAACCTGGCGGACGAGATGGGCCTCCTCCAGGAGCGCATCACCTCCACCCGCGGCCACTCGATCACCTCGATGCAGGCGATCTACGTGCCGGCGGACGACCTGACCGACCCGGCCCCGGCGACGACCTTCGCCCACCTGGACGCGACCACCGTTCTGTCGCGTCCGATCTCGGAGAAGGGCATCTACCCGGCGGTGGACCCGCTGGACTCCACCTCCCGGATCCTGGACCCCCGGTACATCTCCAAGGACCACTACGAGTGCGCCTCGCGCGTCAAGGGGATCCTGCAGAAGTACAAGGACCTCCAGGACATCATCGCCATCCTCGGTATCGACGAGCTCGGCGAGGAGGACAAGCTGGTCGTCCACCGCGCCCGCCGTATCGAGCGCTTCCTGTCGCAGAACACCCACGCGGCGAAGCAGTTCACCGGCCTGGACGGATCGGACGTTCCGCTGGACGAGTCGATCGCGGCGTTCAACGCGATCGCCGACGGCGAGTACGACCACTTCCCGGAGCAGGCGTTCTTCATGTGCGGTGGCCTGGACGACCTCAAGGCCAAGGCCAAGGAGCTGGGCGTCTCCTGACGTCCGCGCCCCACGACAGGGGGCGGGTGAAGCCCGCCCCCTGTCCCGCGCACCGTTATTCTGTGAAAACCCCAGTTTCGAGGAGCCACTGTGGCTGAGCTGCACGTCGAGTTGGTCGCCGCGGACCGCAAGGTCTGGTCGGGCGAGGCCAGCCTGGTCGTCGCGCGCACCTCGTCGGGTGATATCGGCGTCATGCCCGGCCACCAGCCGCTGCTCGGTGTGCTGAAGCCGGGCCCGGTGACGATCCGTACGACCGGCGAGAGCGGGGGCGGCACCGTCGTCGCCGCGGTGCACGGCGGCTTCATCTCCTTCGCGGACAACAAGCTGTCGCTGCTCGCGGAGATCGCGGAGCTGTCCGAGGAGATCGATGTCCAGCGTGCCGAGCGCGCGCTGGAGCGGGCGAAGTCGGAGGCGGACGCCGCCGCCGAGCGCCGCGCCGAGATCCGGCTTCGGGCCGCCTTGGCGAGCGCGCACTGAGTCCCGCGCGCATGTACGTGCCCCAGCCGCGGACCGCATCGGAGCATCGCTCCGGCGTGGTCCGCGGCTGAGGTGATTGCTGGCTGCTGTACGGACGGACGAGGCGAGGAGGTCGGTGAAGATGGTCCTCGCTCTCGTGCTGTCCGGGGCGGTGCTGGCTCTGGTGCTGCTGGGGCTTTTCGCCTTCGGGCTGCGGCGGCGGCTGATCCAGCGGCCGGGCGGCACCTTCGACTGCAGTCTGCGGTGGGGCGCGCCGGATCCCGGCGAGGGGGCCGAGGCCGGCGGCAAGGGCTGGGTGTACGGCGTCTCCCGCTACAGCGGCGATCGGATCGAGTGGTTCCGGGTCTTCTCCTACGCGCCGCGGCCGCGCCGGCTGCTGGAGCGGGAGGCGATCGAGGTGCTGGAGCGCCGCAGGCCCGAGGGGGACGAGGAGCTGGCGCTCCTGTCGGACTCGGTGATCCTGGCCTGCTCGCACCGCGGCACCCGGGTGGAGCTGGCGATGAGCGAGGACGCCCTGACCGGCTTCCTCGCCTGGCTCGAAGCAGCCCCCCCAGGTCAAAGAGTGAATGTCGCCTGAGCGGTGCCCCCGGTGTTTGGGGGTGTCCCCGGACGGAGTCCGGGGGAGGGTGAATGTCGCCTGAGCGGTATCCCCGGTGTTTGGGGGTGTCCCCGGACGGAGTCCGGGGGAGAGTGAATGTCGCCTGAGTGGTGCCCCCGGTGCTTGGGGGCATGGACAGCGAACCGGGGAGACGGCGTACGGGCCGTCTCCCCGGTTCTGTCACTTCCGGTGGTACGTGGGGCGGGTCACCGCCCGGGCGTCACTTGTTCAGCCCGTTGTGGATGGCGGTGATCAGCTCGCCGTTGGCGGTGTCGCCGCTGATCTCCCAGAAGAAGGCCCCGCCGAGCTTCTGCTGCTTGGCGTAGTCCATCTTCCCCGCGATGGTGGCCGGGGTGTCGTAGCTCCACCACTCGTTGCCGCAGTGCGCGTACGCGGTGCCGGCTATGACTCCGTTGGCCGGGCAGCGCTCCTTGAGGATCTTGTAGTCCTCGATGCCCGCCTCGTACTTGCCCGGGGCGGCGCCGGTGGCGGTGCCGCCCGGCTCCTTCTGGGTCACGCCGGTCCAGCCGCGGCCGTAGAAGCCGATGCCCAGCAGCAGCTTCTCGGCCGGGACGCCCTTGGCCTTGAGCTTCTGGATCGCGGCGTCGGAGTTGAACGCCTGGTTCGGGATGCCGGGGTACGAGGTCAGCGGCGAGTGCGGGGCGGTCGGCCCGGTCTTGTCCCAGGCGCCGAAGTAGTCGTACGTCATCACGTTGTACCAGTCGAGGTACTGGGCGGCGCCGCCGTAGTCCGCGGAGTCGATCTTGCCGCCGCTGGAGGCGTCGGCGGTGATCGCGGCGGTCACGAGCTGGTCGCCGAACTCGGCGCGGAACGCCTGGGCCATGGTCCTCATCACGGCCGGGCCGCTGGTGTCACAGGTCAGACCGCAGGCGTTGGGGTACTCCCAGTCCAGGTCGATGCCGTCGAACAGGCCCTCCCAGCGCGGGTCGTTGACCAGCTCGTTGCAGGACTTGGCGAACGCGGCCGGGTTCTTCATGGCGTCGGGGAAGCCGCCGGACCAGGTCCAGCCGCCGAAGGACCACAGGACCTTGATGTGCGGGTACATCTTCTTCAGCTTCAGCAGCTGGTTGAAGTTGCCGCGCAGCGGCTGGTCCCAGGTGTCGGCCTTGCCGTCGACGCTCTGCTCGGCGGTGTAGGCCTTGTCGGTCGCGGCGAAGGCGTCACCGATGGTGCACTTGCCGTTCTGGACGTTGCCGAAGGAGTAGTTGATGTGGGTCAGCTTCTCGGCGGAGCCGGAGGTGACGATGTCCTTCACGTGGTAGTTGCGGCCGTAGATGCCCCACTCGGTGAAGTAGCCCAGGTTGACGTACTCGCCCGGTTCGCCGCCCCCGTCGCCGCCACCGGTGGTCCTGACGGTGACGGAACCGCTGGCCGGTCCGGTCTGGTCGGCGGTGTCGCGCGCCACCACCGAGTAGGTGTAGCTGGTGCCGGCCTTCAGGCCGGAGTCGGTGTAGGTGGTGCCGGTGACGGTGGCGATCTTGGCGCCGCCGCGCAGGACGTCGTAGTTCTTGACGCCCTTGTCGTCGCTCGCGGCGCCCCAGTTCAGCTTGACCGAGGTGTCGGTGATGCCGCTCGCGGTGGGGGTGCCGGGTGCGCCGGGCGGGGCGTCGTCGGGGGTGCCTCCGCCGGAGCCGTCGCACGGGCGGCCGTTGAGGGTGCAGGCGGAGGGCGAGCCGGTGCCGGTGCCGTTGAAGCCGAAGCTGACGCTGGCCCCGGGGGACAGGGTGCCGTTCCAGCTCATGTTCTTGGCGGTGTAGGTGTTGCCGGAGTTGGTGACGGCGGCGTCCCAGGCGGAGCCGACCTTGGTGCCGGTGGGGAAGTCCCACTTCAGCGTCCAGCCGCTGATGGTGGTGTCACCGGTGTTCTTGATCGTCCACTTGCCCTCGAAGCCGCTGCCCCAGTCGGAGGGCTTGGAGAAGGTGGCGGTCGCCTGCTCGGCGGCCTGGGCGGGGGATGCCAGGGCGACCAGGGCGCCGAGGGGCATCAGCATCGCGGCCGCGGCCGCTACGGCTTTCCGTCTGATGCGGTGTGCGGTGGTGTTCGTTCTCAAGAGCGCTCCTCGCACAGGGCCCGGTGCCGGACCGGGCCGTTGGGGGTCTCCTGCGCCGCTCGTGAAGAGTGCCATGTGCATGGCATGGGCGTGCAGTTGAACTGGAGCGTAGATTGGTCTGGACCACCGGTCAACAGGTATGCACCAATGAGGAATTCATTCCCCGATCACCCCCAACTCCCGCGCCAGCACCGCGGCCTGCACCCTGCTGCGCAGCTCCAGCTTCGCCAGCAGCCTGCTGACGTGCGTCTTCACCGTCGCCTCCGCCATCGACAGCCGCGCGGCGATCTCCGCGTTGGACAGCCCCTCGCCCAGGCACGCCAGCACCTCGTGTTCGCGCCGGGTGAGGGCGTCGAGCACGGCGGGGTCGGCCCGGCGCCCGCCCCCGGGCGCGGCGGACGAACGGGCGAACTCCCGGAGCAGCCGCCGCGTCACGACCGGGGCGACCACGCCCTCACCGCGCGCCACCGCCCGTACCGCGTCCACCAGTTGCGCCGCCTCGCTGTCCTTGAGCAGGAAGCCCGCGGCGCCCGCGCGCAGCGCGCCGAAGACATACGCGTCGAGGTCGAAGGTGGTCAGCACCAGCACGTCGGCCAGCCCCTCGCCGACCACCCGCTCGGTCGCCGACACCCCGTCCAGACGCGGCATCCGCACATCCATCAACACCACGTCCGGCCGGAGTTCACGGGCCAGCCGCACCGCCTCCTCACCGTCCGGCGCCTCTGCGACGACCTCGATGTCCGGCGCACCGCGCAGGATCAGGACGAGCCCGGCGCGCACCGCCGACTGGTCCTCGGCCACGAGCACCCGGATGGTCATGCCCCGTCTCCTCTCCTCGCTCCGTCCCCGCCGTCCCCGCCGTCCGCGACGCCGTGGACGGCATCCCCCAGGGGCAGCACCGCCCTCACCACCCACCGTGTGCCGCCGGCCGCCCCGGCCGCCCCGGCCGGGCCCGCGCCGAAGGAGCCGCCCAGCAGTTCGGCGCGCTCGCGCATCCCCACCAGCCCGGCACCCGAGCCGGGGGCCCGCGGCCCGGGGCGCCGGTCGCAGGGGCTGGTGACGGTGACGGTCAGCGCGCCGCCACCGCTGCCGCCGTCCTCCCGGCCGGGTGACTCCAGTACGACGGCCACCTCCCCGGGAGAGGCGTGCTTGAGCGCGTTCGTCAGAGCCTCCTGCACGATGCGGTAGGCCGCCAGCTCCACGGGCGCCGGCAGGGGGCCGCCGGAGCGCTCGTCGCGCAGGGTGAAACCGAGCCCTCCGGCCGCACCGTGCCTGCGGGCATGGGACAGCAGCGCGTCCAGGCCGTCCAGGGTCGGCGCGGCGGACACCTCCTCATGATCCCCCGCGGTCCGCAGCAGGCCGATCAGACGGCGCATCTCGGCCAGCCCGTGCACGCTGTTCTCGCGGATGACCGCCAGCGCGTCCCCGGTGGCGGCGCGGTCGTCGAGCGACTGCGCCGCGGTGGCGTGGATGGCGATGGCCGAGAGGTGGTTCGCCACCACGTCGTGCAGTTCGCGGGCCATCCGGGCGCGCTCGGCGGTGACGGCCTGGACGCGGTCCATCTCCGCCAGCAGCGCGGTCTGCTGGGCGCGCAGCCGCTCGGCGGCCGCGGCGTTGCGGTGGTCGCGGACGATGACGCCCGTCCACGCCGGGCCGACCGTGACCAGCCCGCAGACGACGCCCACCAGCAGCGCCCGGGGTTCGCGGGTGGCAGCCAGGGTGCCCACGGTCACGGCGGCGGTCAGTGCCGCGCTCGCCGGCGGCACCACCCGCGACAGCCTCGGCCCGCCGTAGAGCACGGCCGCGTAGACCACGTCGGAGAACATCACGATCGTCGCCAGCAGCGAGAGGGTGACCAGATCGCCGGCCAGCGCGACCGTCCCCAGCACCAGCGCGGCGGACGGCGCGGTACGGCGCAGCGCCTCCGCCAGTGCCATCACAGCCAGCGGCAGCAGCACCCAGCCGCCCCCCAGTGGAGGGTGCGGGTTGTTGAACAGCCCCAGGGCCCACGACGCCAGCCCGCCCACCAGACCGGCGGCGGCGATCAGCAGGTCCCCGCGGGGCGGGAGCGGCAACGGGGAACGGACGGTGCTCACCCGGCCATCCAACACCGCCGCACCGGCCGCCCGCCTCCGCGTACGGGCCGGTACGGAAGCGGGCGGGATACATCGAAGGATGCAGTCCGGGATCGTCGCGGCAGACGACGCGCCGGGCCCGGACGGCGGCCAGGCTGGAGGCAGCGAACCAAGAGGAGGGGCCGGCCGTGGTCGTCACACTGATCATCGTCTGCGAGGTGGCCTTCTGGGTGCTGCTGGTGGCCGGACTGCTGCTGCGCTACCCCGCCCGCAAACCCCGCCTGGGCGCCGCCGTGCTGCTGTGCGAGCCGCTGCTGGAGGTGGTGCTGCTGGTCGTCACCGCGATCGACCTGAGGAACGGCGCCGAGGGCGACTGGAAGCACGGCCTGGCGGCCGTCTACATCGGCTTCACCGCGGCCTACGGCCACTACATGGCCAAGTGGGCCGACGGGCACTTCGCCCACCGCTTCGCGGGCGGTCCGCCGCCGGTGAAGCCGCCGAAGTACGGGACGGCGCGCGCCGTCCACGAATGGAAGATGTGCGCCCGCTCGGTGCTCGGCGCGGTGATCGCCCTGGCGCTGCTCCAGGGCGCGGTCTGGTACGTCGGCGACGCCGGGCGGAGCGAGTCGCTGACGCAGTGGCAGCACAAGATGCTCTTCGTCATCGGCATCAGCGTGGTCATCGCGGCCAGTTACACGATCTGGCCCAGGAAACCGAAGGCGCACCCCGGCGAGCCGCGGGATCCCGCCGGTGCCCGGCCCGCCGGGCGGGGGACGGCCGGGCACTGACGCCCGGCACCGGTGCGTGCGCCGGAGACGGCCGAGACCCCCGCTCCCGGAAGGGGGGGACGGGGGTCTCGCACGGCGGCCGCGGCCTCGCGCGTCAGCGGTTCTCGCCCGGAACCCAGAGAATGTCGCCCACCTCCTTGTTGGCGGACCTGGCCAGGATGAACAGCAGGTCCGACAGCCGGTTGAGGTAGGTGGCCGTCAGACGGTTCATGACCTCGCCGTGCTCCTCCAGCGCCGCCCACGTCGAGCGCTCGGCACGGCGGACGACCGTGCACGCCTGGTGGAGCAGGGCCGCGCCCGGGGTGCCGCCCGGGAGGATGAAGCTGCGCAGCTTCTCCAGATCGGCCAGGAAGCGGTCGCAGTCCGCCTCCAGCTTGTCGATGTAGCTCTGCCGCACCCGCAGCGGCGGGTACTCGGGGTTCTCCGCCACCGGCGTGGCCAGGTCCGCACCCACGTCGAACAGGTCGTTCTGCACCCGGACCAGGACCTTGGTGATCTCCTCGGGCAGACCGCCGAGCGCGATGGCCACCCCGATCGCGGCGTTGGCCTCGTTGGCGTCGGCGTAGGCGGAGATGCGGGAGTCGGTCTTGGCGGTACGGCTCATGTCGCCGAGGGCGGTGGTGCCGTCGTCGCCGGTGCGCGTGTAGATGCGTGTCAGGTTGACCATGGACCGAGCCTAGCCACGCACGGGCTCCGCCGAGCGCAGGTGTGCCCACCGTCACGGGACCGCCGCGCGTTCCGCCCGTCGCACCGTCCAACTGCGCGCGGCGGGCGACCGGATGACCCGCGCGAGTGTGATGTCCGCCATGTGAGACGTGACGCGCATCTCTTCCCCGCCCACCGCGCGCTCACGGGCGCTAGGGTCCGCCTGAGAGTCGCACCGCAAAGCCGCAGAGGGGACATACACGTGGCCAAGAAGCTCGCCGTCATCGGAGCCGGACTCATGGGATCGGGCATCGCCCAGGTCTCCGCCCAGGCGGGCTGGGACGTGGTGCTGCGCGACGTCACCGACGAGGCGCTCAGGCGCGGCACGGACGGGATCCGGGCCTCCTACGACAAGTTCGTCTCCAAGGGGAAGCTGAGCGCCGAGGACGCGGAGGCGGCGCTCGGCCGCATCACCGCCACCACCGACCTCGACGCCGCGTCCGAGGCCGACATCGTGGTCGAGGCCGTCTTCGAGCGGATCGACGTCAAGCAGGAGATCTTCCGCACGCTCGACGGCCTGGTGAAGGACGAGGCCGTGCTCGCCTCCAACACCTCCGCCATCCCGATCACCAAGATCGCGGCGGTGACGGAGCGCCCCGAGCGGGTCGTGGGCACCCACTTCTTCTCCCCGGTGCCGATGATGCAGCTGTGCGAGCTGGTGCGCGGGTACAAGACGAGCGACGAAACCCTCGCGGCTGCAAGGGAGTTCGCAGAGGGCGTCGGCAAGACCTGTATCGTCGTCAACCGGGATGTCGCGGGCTTCGTCACCACCCGGCTGATCTCCGCCCTGGTCGTCGAGGCCGCCAAGCTCCACGAGTCGGGCGTGGCGACCGCCGAGGACATCGACACCGCCTGCAAGCTGGGCTTCGGGCACGCCATGGGCCCGCTGGCCACCGCGGACCTCACCGGCGTCGACATCCTGCTGCACGCCACGGAGAACATCTACACCGAGTCGCAGGACGAGAAGTTCGCCCCGCCGGAGGGGATGCGGCGCATGGTGGACGCCGGGGACATCGGCCGCAAGAGCGGCCAGGGCTTCTACCGCTACTGAACCAACCCGTACGGCACACGGACGGGTCGCCCCTACGGGTGAATTCGGTGTCGATTCGGCGGCGGACGGCAACTCCGCCGCCGAACGGGCAGTCAGTTGTGGTGAGACATAGGCAGACAACAGTCACAGACGGACCACTTCTTTTCCGGGGGAGCGGATATGCACATCAGGGGCGACCACGCTGAACTGGTCGTCGGAGGTCGCCTCGACGTCCGCAGCGCGGCGGACGCCCGTTCGGTCCTGCACACCGCGGTCGACTCCGGGGAGGGCGATCTCGTGCTGGACCTCGCCGAGCTGGACTCGTGGGACGCCACCGGCCTCGGCGTGATCATGGG
This sequence comes from Streptomyces sp. ICN903, assembly GCF_022015835.1. Taxonomy (NCBI): domain Bacteria; kingdom Bacillati; phylum Actinomycetota; class Actinomycetes; order Kitasatosporales; family Streptomycetaceae; genus Streptomyces; species Streptomyces sp. ICN903. The sequence goes on from NZ_JAKMAY010000112.1 coordinate 14,812, forward strand.
CGCGCACCGGCGGGCGGGCCGGTGCGGGCGCCGCCTCGTCCTGCGGGACGTGCCGCCCCAGATGCAGCGCCTGCTGGTGGCCACCCGTCTGCACCGCATCCTGGCCATCGAGGGGGGCGGGCTCACCGAGGGCGGGACGCTGACCAAGCCATAACTATTGGGTCAGGGCTCCCGCCCGGGCTTGCCCCCACTCCCGGGCCAGGCAATAGGGTTCTGGAACCCGCCGCCTACACTGCGCTGCGGACGGCCACCGGACCACGAGCGAAGGCCAGCGTACGGTCGGCCCTGGAGAGCTGAGCTTCGAGTACGCACCGCATCTGGGGGCACCCACCATGGACCCGAACGACCGGGGACCCGAGGAACAGGACAGCGGGAGCACCACCCGCGCGATCCCGCTGATAGCGGGCGAGTACCTGCTGACCGTCAACCCCGTCGACGGCAGCGAGATCGAACCCTGCCCGCCCGGTGAGCACCCCGGCGCGCCCCGCAGGCGCACCCCGGAGTCCCGCGCCGAGCGGGAGCGTGCCGCCGTGGCCCCGCTCCCGACCGGGATCTCCCTGCCCGACCTGCCGCTGCTGGAGCGCACCGCGGAGCGCGAGCGCCTCCTCCAACTGCTCAGGCGCGGACGCTCGGTCCGGCTCACCGGGGCGCCCGGCTCCGGACGCAGCTCCCTGCTGGCCGCCGTCGCCGCCGAGTGCGCCGACCTCGCCCCGGACGGCGTCATCCGGCTCAGCGGCTGCCGGCGCACGGCCTCGGACGTGCTGTACGAGCTGTTCGCCGCCGTCCACGACGCGCCCCGGCACCGCCCCGACCGCGCCGAGCTGGAGGAGGCGGTGCGCGGCGTGGGCGCGGTCGTCCTGCTGGACGACGCCGAGTTCGGAGGCCAGGCGCTGGACTCCCTCCTCGACGCCACCCCCGAGTGCGCCTTCCTGATCACGGCCGCGCCCGGCGCCCCCGCGCCCTCCGCCGACGCGCCCCTGGAGGAGGTCGCCCTCTCGGGCATCAGCCGCGCCGCCTGCCGGGAGCTGATGGAGCACATCGTGCGCCGCCCGCTGACCGAGGACGAGGCGGCCTGGGTCGGGGACCTGTGGTTCGAGTCCGAGGGACTGCCGCTGCGTTTCGTCCAGGCCGGCGCGCTGCTGCGGCAGCGCGACGCGGAGGCCGCGGCCGACGGCGGCGAGGCGGACGGCGAGGACGCCGGGAACGCCGAGGACGCCGGCGGCACCGAGGGGAGCGGCCGGGCCGGCGCACCGCTGCCGACGCTCGCCGAGGGCGCGGCCCCCGCCGCCCTCCTGGCCGCCCGGCTGTCCGACAGCACCCGCGAGGTGCTGCGCTTCGCCGTGGCGCTCGGCGGAGTGCTGCCGCACCCGGCCCACCTGCCCGCACTGGTGGACGACGCCGACGCCGACGCCTCCCTGGGCGAACTGCTCGCCTGCGGCCTGGTCACCACCGCCGGTACGTACTACCGGCTCGCCCCGGACGTGACCGGGCAACTGGCCGACGCCGGATACGCCGACGGAGCCGACGACCGCGCCCGCACCGCCGCCCAGCACTACGCCTGGTGGACCGGCCACCCCTCGGTCACCCCGGAGCGGGTGGCGCAGGAGGCCGAGGCGGTGCTCGCCGCCGTCCAGGGCGCCAAGCGGGGCGGTCACGCGAGCGCGGCCGTACTGCTGGCCCGTACCGCCGCGCCCATGCTCGCCGCCTCGCTGCACTGGGGCCCCTGGGAGCGGATCCTGCGCGGCGGCCAGGAGGCGGCGCGCACGGCGGGCGAGGTCGCCGAGGAGGCGTACTTCCACCACGACCTCGGCGTGCTCGCCCTGTGCACCGGCCACCTGGACCGGGCCCGTGCCGAACTCGAGGCGTCCATCGGGCTGCGCGGAGTGCTCGCGGACCGCCGTGGCACGGTCGCCGGACGACGCGCGCTGGCCCTGGTCGAGGACCGCTTCGCGATCGAGGCCGAGGGCGGCCCGGACAAGGCGGGCAAGGCGGCCGGGGGACCCGGGGACGGCGGCAAGGACCCCGGCGGGCCGCTGCCCGCCGTCGTCGTACCGCCCGTCGCGCCCGACGCCTCCACCC
>NZ_JAKMAY010000113.1:0-16831 GCF_022015835.1 Streptomyces sp. ICN903
CCCCCGCCCAGGCGGACTTCTTCGAGGACGAGCCGATCGGCCCGCCGCGCCGCCCCGCGCCCGCCGGCGTGCTCTTCCTGGAGAACGGCGGCGGCAAGTCCGTCCTGCTCAAGCTGATCTTCTCGGTGATGCTGCCCGGCCACCGCAACACCCTCGGCGGCGCCAGCTCCGGCGTGCTGCGCAAGTTCCTGCTGGCCGACGACTGCGGGCACGTCGCCCTGGAGTGGCAGCACACCCTCACCGGGGAGACCGTCGTCGTCGGCAAGGTCAGCGAGTGGCGCGGCCGCCAGGTCTCCAGCGACCCGCGGAAGTTCGCCGAGGCCTGGTACAGCTTCCGGCCCGGGCCGGGCATGAACCTGGACTCCCTGCCGGTGGCCGAGTCCACCGCGCTGCGGCCCGTCGCCGAGGGCGCCTCCGCCGCCCGCGGCCGGCGCCGCACCATGAAGGGCTTCCGCGACGTCCTGGTGGAGACGGGCAAGGCCTATCCCAACCTCGACGTGGTCTGGGAGGAGGTCCACGAACGCTGGAACGAGCACCTGGGCCACCTGGGCCTGGACCCCGAACTCTTCCGCTACCAGCGGGAGATGAACGCCGACGAGGGCGAGGCCGCCGGCCTGTTCGCCGTCAAGAACGACTCCGACTTCACCGATCTGCTGCTGCGCGCCGTCACCGACACCCGCGACACCGACGGGCTGGCCGACCTGGTGCACGGCTTCGCCCACAAGCTCGGACGCCGCGCCGAACTCACCGCCGAGAAGGACTTCACCGCCGGGTCGCTGGACCTGCTGCGCCGCATCGACGAGGCCGCCCGGCACCGGGAGCAGGCCCGTGCCGTCCACGCCGGAGCCGAGCAGCGCACCCGCACCCTGGCCCGGCGGCTGTCCGCCCGCGGTACCGAGGAGCGCGGCCGCGCAGCCGAACTGGCCGAGCGGGCCGACCACGCCGCCCGGTCCGCCGCCGCCGCCGAACGCGAACGCGAGCGCGCCGGGCTCATCGCGGCCGAACTCGCCTACCGCCACGCCTGTCTGGCACTGGCCGCCGGCGAGAGGAGCGCCGCCGCCCAGCGCCGGGAGCTGAGCGACGCCCGTACTCTGCACGCCGCCTGGCAGGCGGCCGAGACGGTGCTGGCGCACCGCGCCGCCGCCGACCGCGCCGCCCGGGTCGCCGCGGCCATCCGGGAGGCCGAGCGCGACGCCGCCCCCGCGCTGGCCGCCCGCGCCCGGGCCGCCACCGACCTGGTGCGCGCCCTGCACGCCGCCGCGGAGCAGGCCGAGCACCTCGCGGCCGAGGAGGAGGAGCGCTCCACCGCCCTGCAGGGCGAGGGCGAGGCCGCCCACCGCGACGCCACCGCCGCCGCCACCGAGGCCCAGCGCGCCCGCAGCGAGGGCGAGCATCTGCGCCAGCGCCTGGCCGAGGTCGAGCAGGAGACGGCCGAGGCCGTACGTGCCGGCTGGCTGGACGACTCGTCGCCCGACGCCGACCCGGCCCGTGCCGCACTGGCCGCCAGCGACGCCGAGAAGGCCGCCGTCGCCGCGTGGGAGACCGCGCGCGAGAGCGCCCGGCGCGCCGCCGACCGTGCCCGGGAGACCGCCGCGGCCCGCTCCCGCGCCGAACTGGCCGCGGCCCGTGCCGCGGACGCCGCCGAGGCGGCAGGGGGCGCGTACGCCGCCGAGCGGCGCGCCGCCGAGGCCCTGGGCGCCGAGGAACGGCTGGCCGAGCTGCTGGGGCTGCCCGGCGGACAGCGGCCGGCGGCCTCCCCGGAGCCCGGCTCCTCCGGTCCCGGCACCCCTGGCGCGCTGGACGCCGAGGAACTGGACCGCAACGCCGAGACCCTGCGCGAGCTGCTGGAGGAGTCGGTCGCCACCGCCGAGCGCCAGCTGTTCGACCTGCGCACGGCCGCCGCCGACGACTCCCGCATCCTCGGCGCCCTCGGCGACGGCGGGCTGCTGCCGCCCGGCCCCGACGTCCTGGCCACCGTCGAGTACCTGGGCGAGCACGGCATCCCCGCCCTGCCCGGCTGGCGCTACCTCGCCCAGTCCGTGGACCCGGCCGACCACGCCGCCGTCCTGGCCGCCCGGCCCGAGCTGGTCGACGGTGTCGTCATCACCGATCCCGAAAGCCACGCCCGCGCCCGGGAGGTCCTGGCGGGCGCGGCCCTGCTGCCACGCTCGGCCGTCGCCGTCGGCACCGCCGCCGCGCTGCTGGCGCCCGTCCCCGCGCCCGGCGGCGAGAGCGCCGGAGCACCGGACGGCTCCGGCGTGTTCCTCGTACCGCCCAACCCGGCCATGCACGACGAGCACGCGGCCGACGACGAGCGCCGCCGGCTGCGCGAGCGCGCCGCCGCCCGCGACGAGGAGATCCGCTCCCTGGCCGCGCGGCTGTCCGCCGACCGCTCCCTGGCGGCACGGATCGCCTCCTGGCGCACCGGCTGCCCGCCCGGCCGCCTGGCCGAGCTGGCCGCCGGGGCCCGGACGGCGGCCGAGGCCGCCGAGGCCGCCCGGCAGCACCTGGAGGAGACGCGCGCCGCCGCGGCCGAGGCCGAGGAGAGCGCCGCCGAGGCCGCCCGCGTACGCGAGGAGAGGCAGGAACGGGCCCAGCAGGCCCGCCGTTCCGCCGACGCCCTGGCCGGACTCGCCTTCCGGCTGCGCGAGCGCGCCAAGTGGCAGGCCCGGCTGCGGGAGCTGGCCGACGAGGCGGCCGAGGCCGAGGCCCGGGCCGGCGCCTGCCTGGAGCGGGCCCGCGCCGCCGACGAGGACCGGCGCGCGGCCCAGCGCGCCGCCGATGACGCGCGCCGTACCGCCCGCGCGCTGCGCGCCGAGCGCGCCGAGATCGCGGGCGCTCCCGACACACTCGACGCGGACGGCGCCCCGGACACCGGCACGCCGTCCGCCGGCCCTCCCGCCTCCCTGCCCGCCCTGCGCGAGGCGTACCGCGCGGCCTCCCGGCTCTACGAGAAGGTCGGGGTCGGCGCCGACCTGCGCGCCGAGCAGGCGCGTGCCGAGGGCGACGAGAGCGCCGCGCGCGCAGCCCTGGACCGGCTCACCAACAAGGTCCGCACCCGCGCCGCCCAGCTCCTGGAGGGGCCCGACGGCGCCGACGGCCCCTCCCGGCAGGCCGCCGCGGCCCGCGCCGAGGCCTGGGTCCAGATGCTGGAGTCCCGCGCCTCGGCCGCCAGCGAGCAGCTCGGCCGGCTGCGCGGCGAGGCCGAACGCCTGGCACCCGGCGAGGACCGGGACGCCTACACCGACCTGCCGCAGGACCTGGTCCCCGCCGACGCGGAGCAGGCCCAGACCCTGCTGCGCGGCGCCAACACCGAACTGGCCGCCCGCACCGACGAACTGGAGGCCGCCCGCGCAGCCCACGCCGAGCTGCTGCGCGCCCAGCGCGCCGCCGAGGACGCCGCCGGGGCCTTCGACGAACTGGCCGCCATGCTCCGCGACCTGCTGCGCGACCCGCACGGCACGGGCGGCACGGGACCGGAGGAGGACGGGGAGCGGCCCGAGCCGTACGCCGGCGACCTCGACCGGGCCCGGCAGGCGGCCGCCGAGGCCCGCCGCTCCCTGCGCGGCTGCGCCGCCGACCTCACCGCCGCCGAGTCGACCGTGCGCGAGGCGAGCGACATCCTGGTGCGGCACGCCAACTCCACCCGCTACGAGCAGGTACGAACCCCCGCCCGCCAGCAGATCCGCGAACTCCCGGCCGCCGCACTGCCCGACCACGCCGCCTCCTGGGCCGCCGCGTTCGAGCCCCGGCTGCGCGTCCTGACCGACGAGCTGGAGCAGCTGGAGCGCAACCGGGACAGCATCGTGGACCGACTGCGCGGCCTGGTGGAGTCCTCACTGGCCACCCTCCGCTCCGCGCAGCGCCTGTCCAGGCTCCCCGGCGGGCTGGGGGAGTGGTCCGGCCAGGAGTTCCTGCGCATCCGCTTCGAGGACCCCGACCAGGCCGCCCTCACCGAGTGGCTGGGAGAGGTCATCGACGATGCCACCCGGGCGGCCGTGCGCCGCAACTCCGACCTGCGCCGGGACGGCATGACGCTGCTGCTGCGCGGCGTGCACGCCGCCCTCCGGCCGCGCGGGGTGTCGGTGGAGATCCTCAAACCCGACGCGGTGCTGCGCGCCGAGCGGGTGCCGGTCGGGCAGATGGGGGACGTCTTCTCCGGCGGCCAGCTGCTGACCGCGGCCATCGCCCTGTACTGCACGATGGCCGCGCTGCGCAGCAACGACCGGGGCCGCGACCGGCACCGGCACGCGGGCACGCTCTTCCTCGACAACCCCATCGGCCGGGCCAACGCCACCTATCTGCTGGAGCTCCAGCGCGCGGTGGCCGACGCGCTGGGCGTCCAGCTGATCTACACCACCGGTCTGTTCGACACCACGGCGCTGGCGGAGTTCCCCCTGGTGATCCGGCTGCGCAACGACGCCGACCTGAGGGCGGGGCTGAAGTACATCAGCGTCGAGGAGCACCTGCGGCCCGGACTGCCCAGGCGGGACCCGGAGTCCGAACCGGTCCACGGCGAGATCACCGCCACCCGGATGTTCCGCCGCCCCGACGCCGCCGGCCGGGCGCAGGACACACCGCCCTCCGTCCCGGCGCCCGCCGCCCCCGGCGAGGAGACCGCCACGGCGAGCGCCTCCGGCATCTCCGGCTGAGGCCACGGGCCGTGCCCGGCTGGTCCGCCCGGCTGATCCGCCCGCCGGGCGGATCAGCGGTTGAAGGCGGGGAACGCGAAGCGCCGGACGTTGCCCATCGCGTCCCCCTTGGCGTCGGTGCTGTTGACGCAGTAGACGAGCGTCCGCGACAGGTCGCGCGTCGCGGCGACGACGGTCTGGTAGCCGGGGCGGGAGCCGGTCTTGCCCCAGACCTTCCTGCCGTTCACCTCGTACGGAGCCATGCCGCCCGCGGCCACGGCCGCCCCGGGGACGTCCGGTACGGTGAAGAACTCCTCCAGCTGCGGCTCCGGTACGACCTTCCCGCCGAACAGGGCGGTTATGAGCCGCTCCAGGTCCGCGGTGGTGGAGATCATGTCACCGGCGGCCCAGCGGTCCGACATGTTCCACTCGGTGACGTCCGCCAGCCTGCCGTCGAGCCAGTCGTAGCCGCGGTTGTGCGGACCGCGGACACGAGGGTCGGGACCGTCGGGGAAGGAGGTGTGCCGCATACCGAGCGGTCGAAGGACACGTGTGGCGGCCTGGTGCTCGTAGGTGTCCCCGGTGACCTCCTCGATCAGCATTCCCAGCACCGTGTAGTGGATGTTCCCGTACTCCTGCCGCTCTCCGGGAGCGTGCGCGGGTCCCCTGGCGATGGACGCGGCCACGACCTCCTGCGGCGTGAGCGTCTCGAAGCGGTGCGGGTACCCCTCCTCCACGGTGTCGCCGAGCGAGCCGCCCGGCCGGAGCCCGCTGGTGAAGTTCAGCAACTGCCGTACGGTGAGAGGCTTCTCGAAAGCGGGTGTCAGCAGCTCCGGCAGATAGGCCCCGGCAGGCGCGTCGAGGTCCACCCTGCCCTCGGCGGCGAGCTGCAGCACGACGGCCGCGGTCACCACCTTCGTGACGGACCCGGCCCGGAAACGGCCGTGCTCCAGGACCGGAGCGCCGGTCCGCAGGTCCCGCACCCCGGCCGCGCCGTGCCAGGCGCCGTCGCCGCCGACGCGTACGAGTGCCGCGGTCACGTCCCGGTCCGGCAGTCCGGTCAGCGCGGCACGCAACGCGTCGGCGTCGGCCACCGCGGGAAGGCGGAGGTGGGCCACCGCGGGCAGGGCCAGTGGGCCCGCCGCCAGCCCGAGGACGAGAGCGGCTGCCAGGACTGTACGGGTGCGCTGTCTCATCGGCTCCTCCAGTGGTGCGGACGGGGCGTCCGCCGTGCACCACATCCTCGGCGACCGGCCCGGACGGCGTGATCGTTCCCGAGGAGGGCGTGCGCCCTGCCGGATCCCTGACCAACGGGCCTCCTCCGTAACGGAGTCATGAGGGATTCCCCCTAGAGCCTCACGGTCCGGGGAGCCCGGCTCCCCGGACCGTCAGCCGTGTCTTCGGCGGAAGGCACCGCGCTCGCGGGCCACGCTGCTCGGTGTGGATACCACCCCGTTGCGCTGGTTCCACATCTGCCGGGTGACCCACACGTCCAGCACCCCCCAGGTGGTGACCACCGTGCCCGCCACCGCCGCGAGCACCATGGGCAGGGCCAGCCACACCTGCGCCAGGGAGCACAGGACGGCGACCATCACCAGCACCAGGGTCACGGCCACGAGAACGACCGCGCGCACGGCCGCCGCCCGCACCGGGTCGGGCAGCCCCGGTCCGGCGCCCACGGGATCTCCACTCTCCTCGTACATCACATCCTCATCCCGGTCCCATCGAAACTGATCGAATCCACCCGGTCCCCAGTCGGTCCTGCTCAGCCCCATGCGGTCTCCCCGTGCCCTGCCGTGCGCGCGTTCCCCGCGCACCGTGCGGCATCCGGCGTATCACAACACAGCGTCACAACAGCGCACGACAGGCGCCGTACGGGTACCCGATGTCCCGGACGCGCCCACGGCCCACCCGTTACCAGTAGTAGGCTCGCGCCGTTTGCTGAGGGAACCCATGCTCCCGTTCGACGGGATGGACACAGGGGAGGCCATGCGCTTTCGCGGCAAGTCGATCCGGCGGAAGATCGTGGCGCTGCTGCTGGTCCCTCTGGTGGCGCTCACCTCGATCTGGGCGTTCGCCACTGTGATCACCGGCCGCGAGGCGGACCGGCTGCTGGACGCCGCGGCGGTCATGGGCGAACTCGGCGAACCGGTCCAGGAAGCCGTCCGTGCCCTCCAGACCGAGCGCCGCCACACCCTCGTCCACCTCGCCGACCCGCGCCGCTCCGACTCCCTGGCCGCCCTGCACGACGGCCGGCTGGCCACCGACGAGGCGGTGGCGGCCCTGCGCTCCCGGGCCGGGGGCGAGGAGATCCGCGGTGAGCTGGACGACGACCCCCGCAGGCGCCTGGACGAACTCCTCGCCGCGCTCGACCGGCTGGAGAAGGTGCGTGCCCGGGTCACGGACAACGCCGTCGAGCGCCAGGACGCCTACGACGCGTACAACGCCCTCATCGACCCGTGCCACACCTTCCTCACCGGCATGCGCGGCGTCGACGACGTCCGGCTGGAGAGGGAGGGCCGGGCCCTCATCGGCCTCTCCCGCGCCCGCGAGTACCTCTCCCGCCAGGACGCCCTGCTGGCCGCCGCGTTCACCGCCGGCCGGATGACCGGGGACCAGCTGCGGGCCGTGTCCGACCGGGTGGCCGAGCGCGAACTCACCTACCGCACGCACCTTTCGGTGCTTCCCGCCGAGGACCGGGAGAGGTACCGGAGGTTCTGGTCCGGCGCCGACGGCCGGGCCCTGCGCGCGGCCGAGGACGAGATCATCGGCGCCGGCGCCGCGGGAGCGGTGAAGGCCTTCGACGCGGAGCGCTGGCAGGAGATCTCCGGCACCGCCTTGGAGGAGCTGCGGCGCATGGACCGGGAGACCGGCGAGCGCTACCACCGGCGAGTCGAACCGGAGGCCGCCTCCGTGCTGCTGCGCGCCGCCGTCGTCGGAATCCTGGGCTTCGCGGCCGTCGTCGTCTCCGTGGCCGTCTCCCTGCGCATCGGCCGCGGCCTGGTCCGCGACCTCGGCGCCCTGCGCAGGGAGGCGGGGGAGGCCGCGGGCGTACGGCTGCCCGGGATCATGCGGCGGCTCGCCGCGGGCGAACAGGTCGACGTGGAGACCGAGGCGCCGCGTCCGGAGTACGGACGCGACGAGATCGGGCAGGTCGGACAGGCCCTCAACACCCTCCAGCGGGCCGCCGTCGAGGCCGCCGTCAGACAGGCGGACATGCGCCGCGGCGTCTCCGAGGTCTTCGTCAACCTCGCCCGCCGCAGCCAGGTGCTGCTCCACCGCCAGCTCACCCTGCTGGACGCGATGGAGCGGCGTACCGAGGACCCCGGAGAACTGGCCGACCTCTTCCGGCTCGACCACCTCACCACCCGTATGCGCCGCCACGCGGAGGGCCTGGTCATCCTCTCCGGCGCCACACCCTCCCGCCAGTGGCGCAAACCCATCCCCCTGATGGACGTCGTCCGCGCCGCCGTCTCCGAGGTGGAGGACTACGAGCGCATCGAGGTGCGGCCGATGCCCCCGCTCGCGGTCGACGGCGCCGCCATCGCCGACCTGACCCACCTCGTCGCCGAACTCCTGGAGAACGCGACGGTGTTCTCGCCACCGCACACCGCGGTCCAGGTGCTCGGCGAGCGGGTCCCCAGCGGCTTCGCCCTGGAGATCAACGACCGGGGCCTGGGCATGTCCCCCGACGCGCTGCTGGAGGCCAACCTCCGGCTCTCCGAGAAGCCCGACTTCCGGCTCTCCGACACCGACAGGCTCGGTCTGTTCGTCGTCTCCCGGCTCGCCCGGCGCCAGAACGTCCGCGTCTCACTGCAGCCCTCGCCCTACGGGGGCACCACCGCCGTCGTGCTCGTCCCCGGCGCGCTGCTCACCGAGATCCCCAGTGCCTCCCAGAGCGCCGTGGCGGCGGGGGAGGAGGACACCGGGGAGCACCGCGCCCGGACCGCCGCGGGCCTCCCGCTGCGCGGCGCCCGGCCCGCCATAGCAGCCGGCCGGGGCGGCCCGGACGGACCGGAACCGCCCGCCGAGGAGGCCAGGGGCACAGGCGCGGACGTCGGGACCCCGCTGCGCGGCCACGCCGCCGGCCACCGCGGCGATCCGGCGCCGCGGCCCCCGTCCCACCGCCCGCCCGGCGAGAGCGGCGGCGCCGGACTCGTCCGGGAGCTGCGGCCCGGCACCCGCCGGACGCCGGACGGGAGCCGGGAGCGGGAACAGGACGAGGACCCGGGGCGGGACGGGAGCCGGGAGCGGGGAGGGGACGCCGACCGGGCGCGCGTCCGGATGGCCTCGTTCCAGCACGGACTGCGGCGCGGTCGACGGCAGAGCGTGAACTCCCCCGGCGGCACGGGTGTGGACGCCCCGGAGGACGGGAACGGCTCGGACGGTGGGACCGGTTCGGACGAGACGGCACCGCGACCGACACACTGGAGGGGGACGGCCGATGACCGCAGTGCACGGCACGGGGGAGGGCGCCACAGGGGCGACGGGTGAGCCGGACCGGCTCCCGGGCGGCTCGGCCGGCCGGGCCGGACAGCCCCGGCACGACGCGACCGGTGCGGGGTGAGCCCGCCATGACGGACCGTTGGTTCGACGACGCCGCAGGACCGGTGGTGCGGCCGTACGCCATGACGCGCGGCCGCACCCGCAGCGCGACCGGAAGCCGTATCGACCCGGTCGCGCTGGTGGTCGCCGAGACGCCGGCCGGACCCGCGGGCGGCACCGGCGTACTCGGCCCGGAGCACCTGGACATCGTCGCCCGGTGCCGCCGGGCCCCTCAGCCGGTCGCCGAACTGGCGGCCGTACTGGATCTGCCGGTGGGCGTCGTACGCGTACTGGTCGGAGATCTCGTCGAGGCCGAGCTGGTCCGCGTCACCCGCCCCGTGCCCCCGGCCGAACTGCCGGACGAGCGCATACTGCGCGACGTGATCAACGGCCTGCGGGCGCTCTGAGCCCTTTCCGGACGCCCCGGCGGGAGTCCGGGACACCCCGGGTGTCCCGGAACGGCCGCGGGAGACCCGCTCAGGCCGGGCCGGCCGGCCCGGCCGATCCGGTCACGGGGCGGTGCGCCCGGTCCGGATCCCGGATCAGGCGAGCCTCCACCCGGCCGTCCACCAGCCGGGTCTCGAAGACCGGCTGGGGGGAGGTCGCGGGACCCCGTACGTTCCAGCCGTCCGCCAGGCGGAAGACGCTGCCGTGCCAGGGGCACCGCACGCACCCGTCGGCGACCGTGCCCTGCGACAGCGGCCCGGCCATGTGGCTGCACCGGTCGGCCAGGGCGTGCACCTGCCCGCCGGTCTCGCGGACGACGACCACCGGCGTCTCGCCCACGTACCGCCGGACCGGCTCGCCGACCGGCAGGTCCGCCATGTCCCCGATGGGATGCCAGCCGGGCTCGACCACGGCGGGCACCTGCTCGGCGTGGTTGACGGCGGCGGCCTGCCGGTAGGCCAGATGGCCGCCCAGGGCCCCTCCCGCGCTCACCACGGCCAGCCCCGCGAACCCCAGCAGGCGGCCCCGGGCCCGCCGGCCGCGCAGGCGGGCGGCCAGCGAGGCCGAGTACAGACCGACGGCCGTGGCGTTGGCCGCGGCGTGTACCAGGCCGACCCGCATCTGCGGTTTGCGCAGCTCGGCCCAGTCCACCCAGCCCGTCAGGGCGGCCGGGGCGGCCGCCGCCAGGCCGACCCCCACCAGGACGTCGGCGCCGCGGCGCTGCCCGGGCATCAGATCGAGTACGGCGGCGGACATCCAGGTACCGATGGGGACCTGCACCATCAGCGGGTGCACCGCGTGGCCCAGCCAGCGGCCGTGCAGGGCGTCGCGCGCACCGCCCAGCGGAAGCGCGTGCGCGGCGCGCCGCAGAGGTCCGAGCGCGGCGTCGAGGCGCGGGGTGCTCTCCAGCCTCTCCACCGCGGTCAGGATCCGCCCCGGACGCTCGGGATCCGGAAGTGCGGAACGGGCGGAGGAGAGGGCGGAGGAGAAGGCCGTGCGGACGTTCTGAGAAACAGGCATACCGCCCAGTTCCCTGGCGATACCGGACGTAAACGACCCGCGGAGGTGGCGCGGGGCCGTACTCGGCGGCCCATGGCGGTACTTGGCCTGCAGCGGTACTTGGCCTGATCACGTCCCAGCCGCCGCGGGGACTTGTCGTCACCGCGCCGGTACGGAACGATCTCATGCTCCGACGGGCGGCACCGCGGGGTGCGGGCCGCACTGCGAGATGCGGAGGAAGAACCGATGGTCTTCGCGGACTCCGGCGCCTGCCGAAAGCACCGGAAAAGCGCCGCCGCCGCCTCACCGGTGACGCTGAAGGTGCTGGTGGCGGGTGGCCCGGGGGCGGGCAAGACCACCCTGGTCGGCTCCGCCAGCGAGGTCGGGCCGCTGCGCACCGAGGAGTTCCTGGCACAGGACCGCCCTCCGGCCGGCGGCCCCGGACGGACGTGGGGAGCGGCGGAGGCGGAAGGCTCCGGCGAGCGGAAAGCCGCCACCGTCGCCATGGACTTCGGCCGCATCACCCTGAGCGAACGGCTGACCCTCTGCCTCCTGGCGGCCCCGGGGCAGGAGCGATTCGGGCCCCTGTGGGACGAGCTGGCCCAGGGAGCGCTCGGCGCGGTGCTCCTCGCCGACACCTGCCGCCCGAGGGACTGCCTCGGCGCACTCGGCCGCCTTCGGCGGCACGCCGTTCCGTACGCCGTGGCCGTGAACGGCTCGAACGGCGCCCACCGGCCTGCGACGGAGGCGGTGCGCGCCGCGCTGGGGCTGGACGCGGCGGTGCCGGTCCTGCGGTGCGACGCGCGCGACCGCGGCTCCGTGCGCGAGATGCTGGCCTCGGTCGTGGAGCACGCCATGACCGCCGGCGCCCCCGGGGGCCGCGTAAACGCCCCCGGCCCGACGCACCCCTCGGCCTGACGCACCCCGGTCTCCGGCGCCCGGCGGGCCCGGCTGCCGGGCCCACCGGGGAGAGGGACCCGGCCGCGGAGGGAGACCCAGCCGCGGAGGGAGGCTCAGTCGCCGTTCTCCTCCCAGCCGAAGCTGCGCTCGACGGCCTTGCGCCAGTTGCGGTGCTCCCGCTCACGGACCTCCGCGTCCATCCGGGGAGTCCACTCGGCGTCCTTCTTCCAGTGCGCCTTGAGCTCCTCCAGGTCCGACCAGACCCCGGTGGCCAGACCGGCCGCGTAGGCGGCGCCCAGGCAGGTGGTCTCGGAGATCACCGGCCGGATCACCGGCACACCGAGCACATCCGCCTGGTGCTGCATCAGCAGCCCGTTGGCGGTCATGCCGCCGTCGACCTTGAGGCTGGTGATCTCCACCCCGGAGTCCTGGTACATCGCGTCGACGACCTCGCGCGTCTGCCAGCTCGTCGCCTCCAGCACGGCCCGCGCCAGGTGCGCCTTGGTGACGTAGCGGGTCAGACCGGTGACGACGCCGCGCGCGTCCGAGCGCCAGTACGGGGCGAACAGGCCGGAGAAGGCCGGGACGATGTACGCGCCGCCGTTGTCCTCCACGCTCGCGGCCAGGGGCTCGATCTCGGCGGCCTCCCGGATGATCCCGAGCTGGTCGCGGAACCACTGCACCAGGGCGCCGGTGATGGCGATCGACCCCTCCAGGCAGTAGACGGGCCGCTCGCCGCCGAGCTGGTAGCCCACCGTGGTCACCAGTCCGCTCTTGGACGCCACCGGACGGTGGCCGGTGTTCAGCAGCAGGAACGAGCCGGTGCCGTAGGTGTTCTTGGCGTCGCCGACCTCGTAGCAGGTCTGGCCGAAGATGGCCGCCTGCTGGTCGCCGAGCGCGGAGGCCACCGGCACCCCGGTGCTCGTCCCCACCGAGGTCGTTCCGTACACCTCGGCCGAGGAGCGGATCTCCGGGAGCACCGCCTCGGGGATGCCCATGGCCTCCAGGATCGAGGAGTCCCACTGGAGGGTCTCCAGATTCATCAGCATCGTCCGGCTGGCGTTGGTGACGTCCGTGACGTGCACGCCGCCCTCCGTGCCGCCGGTGAGGTTCCAGATCAGCCAGGAGTCCATCGTGCCGAAGGCGATCTCGCCCGCCTCGGCGCGCTCGCGCAGCCCGGGCACGTGCTCCAGCAGCCAGGCGGCCTTCGGCCCGGAGAAGTAGCTGGCCAGCGGGAGCCCGGTCCGGTCGCGGAAACGGTCCTGGCCCACGTCGCCGCCCAGCTCCCGGCAGAGCGCGGAGGTGCGGGTGTCCTGCCAGACGATGGCGTTGTGGACCGGCCTGCCGGTGGCGCGGTCCCACAGCACGGTCGTCTCGCGCTGGTTGGTGATGCCCAGCGCGCTCAGATCGCGGCCGCGCAGTCCCGCCTTGGCGAGCGCTCCCGCGACCACGGCCTGGACCTTGGACCAGATCTCGGTGGCGTCGTGCTCCACCCAGCCGGGCTTGGGGAAGATCTGCCGGTGCTCGCGCTGGTCGACGGCGACGATCGCGCCGTCGTGGTCGAAGATGATGCAGCGGCTCGACGTGGTGCCCTGGTCGATCGCGGCGACGTAGGTGGCTGCGGTGTCCGTCATGGCGGTTCCTCCGGTCCCCTTGTGCTGGTCGTCCTCGGTACTTCCCGCTCTTTCCCGGTCCTTCTCCGGCCTTGTTCCCGGTCCTCGCGGCCCGGATCAGAAGGCGAGGTTGTAGACGAGTGCCCCGAGGACGCCGCCGATGATCGGCCCCACCACCGGAACCCAGGAGTACCCCCAGTCGGAGGTGCCCTTGTTGGGGATGGGCAGCAGCGCGTGGGCGATGCGGGGGCCCAGGTCGCGGGCCGGGTTGATGGCGTAACCGGTGGGGCCGCCGAGGGACAGGCCGATTCCGACGACCAGCAGCGCGACGATGAGGAGCGCGGTACCGGACTCGCCCAGCCCCTTGGTCAGGCCGAAGGCCAGGATCGGCAGCACCAGCGCGACGGTCGCGATGATCTCGGTGACCAGGTTGGCCACCGGGCTGCGGACCTCCGGAATCGTCGAGAAGATGCCGAGGGTCGGCATCGCGGTCTCCTTGTCGCGGTTCAGCGCGAACTGCGCGTAGTAGACCAGCCAGGCCAGTACGGCGCCGAGGATCGCACCGATGATCTGCCCTGCGATGTAGACCGGGACCTTGTCCCAGTTCTCACCCGTCTGGGTGGCGATGCCGATGGTCACGGCGGGGTTGATGTGCCCCCCGGAAAGGGGCGCCGCGGTGTAGGCGCCCGTGAGCACCCCGAAGCCCCATCCGAAGGCGATGACGATCCAGCCCGCGTTCTGCGCCTTGGAACGGTTGAGCGTGATGGCGGCGTTGACCCCCGCGCCGAAGAGGATCAGGAGTGCCGTTCCGATGATCTCGCCGATGAGGATGTCGCTGGTGGGAAGGTTCATTGCCGCTCCTCCGTGCCCTCACCCCGGGCAGCGGCCCCGGGTGTCCCTGCGGGGTGCGTTGTGCGGTGCCGGCGGATCCGGCGGCACGGCGCGGCCGCGCCCCGCCCGGCGTCCGCGACGAGCGTGCGTGTCCAGCGGAACCGCCCCGGGGAGCATCCGGCCATGGAGACCGACGTGCGGCGATACCGTCTGATAATCGGAAGTGTTCACCCGGTGAGGAAGACCGTCAAGGCAACCCGCAGAGGGAGGCGGCCCGGGCCGTCCCGCATCCCGCACCACGTCCCGAGGGCCGACGGTGCGGGCAGCCGGGCGCCCCGGCCGGGGAGGCCGGACGCGGCTCAGCCCGCGCCCGGGCGGGGCGTCCGGGCGAGCCGGTCCACTCCCGGGGCGTCCTCCATACGGCTGTCGGCCAGCGCCCTGATCACCTCGGCCAGCCGGACCACCCCCACGCAGCGCCCCGTCTCGTCCACGACCGCCACGTCGTCGGCCGTACGGCTGCTGTCCCCGGCGGCCACCACGTCGAGCACCTCCCACGCGGTGGCGCCCACCCGGACCGTGCGGGGCCGGTCCGCCAGCCGGACCGCGGGCCGGTCGGCGTACAGGGCGTGGCCGTAGCGGCCCGACATGGCCAGCAGGAAGCGGTCCCGATCGACCGCACGCACCGGCACACCGTCGTGGTCCACCAGCATCACCCCGGTCACCTCCGGCGAGCCGGTGAGCAGCGCCCGCACCTGGGAGGCGGAGGCCGACAGCGGCAGCAGGGCCGCGGGGTGCAGGAACTCCGAGACCGGCGGCCCCTGCGAGTCCCTCCCGTCCGGCGGAGCGGCGGGCGGGCACACCGGCACACGGACCTCGACGGCCGGACGGCGCGCGGGCGGGGCGAACAGATGCCCCTGCGCCAGATGCGCGCCGACCGCACGCGCGGACGCGTACTGCAGCTCGGTCTCCACCCCCTCGACGGCCAGCAGCGCCCCGACACCGTCGCAGAACCGCCGCAGCCCGGCGACCGCCGCACGGTAGGCGGGCCGGTGCGGCAGCCCGGCCACGACGGCGGCGTCCACCTTGAGCAGATCGGGGGAGAGGTCGGCGAGCAGCAGCAGCGGCGGATCCCCGGCGCCGATCCCGTCCACGCAGATCCGGAAACCGCCCTCGCGCAGCGCGCCGACCGCCGCCACCAGCTCCTCGCGGGGTACCGGCGCCCCACCGGGCGCCGACGCCGGCCGCGGGGTGATGTCGAGCGTCACCTCCCACGGCCGGCGGCCGGCCTCCCGCACGGCCCGGCGCAGCGCGGAAAGGTCGCCGAGGCCGGCGAGGGTGGCGGCGAAGACGTTGACGTGGAGGGGCAGCAGCCCTTCCCGGCGTGCGGCGGACCGCAGGGCCAGCGCGGCCAGCTCGGCGTCCAGCTCCGGATCGCGGCACGCCTCGGCCAGGACATCGCCTCTCCCGCAGCGGACCAGGACCTCCAGGGCCGTCACGGAACCGGTCCCGAGGTCCACGACCGGCTGGTAGGCGAAACGGAGTTGGCTCGTCCAGGCATGCACGGCACCAGCATGCTGCCACCGAAGGCGCCCGGAGGGGTTGTTCGCGCAGAGTTCACGAGTATTTCCGCGCCTTCCGCCCGCCGCCCCGGGTGCGGGCGGAGAGTCCGGGAAACGTGGCGAACGGGTGACAGCGCACCGAATCCAGAACCGCCGTGGAGCGGGCCGCGTCCCCATCACCGGACGACGGCGGTACGGGACCCACGGGGGTGGTGCCGTACCGCCGCTCCGCCCGGCACGCCGGCGCCGGGCGGCACACGCGGCCGGTGGGGCCGCTCAGCGTCCGGTGAGCGACCTGGGGTGCACGGGGAAGTCGAAGTAGGTGTCGGGGAACGGTTCCCGCCGGAAGGAGTAGTGCCACCACTCGGCCTCGTAGTTCACGAAGCCCACCTCCTCCAGCGACTCCTTCAGCAGCAGCCGGTTGGCCCGCTGCTCACCGGTGATCCGCGGGTCCAGCGTGTGCGAGAGGGTGTCGAAGCAGTCGTAGCCCGTCCCCATGTCCACCGAGTTGTCCGGGAAGCGCTCCTCCCGGGGCGCGAAGCACGGCGTCAGCGGCTCACCGGGCACATACGGCCGGGTCGGCCAGGCGGGCAGCCGGACCAGGGTCAGATCGACGGTACTGCCCCGGCTGTGCCCGGAGCGCTCGGCGATGTACCCGTCCGAGAACAGCCGCGTCTTGTCCACCCGGGGGTAGAACTCCTCCTTCATCCGCTGGTCGCCGAGGTCCTGAGCCCACGCCACGAAGTGGTCCACGGCCCGCTGCGGGCGGTAGCAGTCGTAGACCTTCAGCGAGTACCCCCGCCACAGCAGCTTCCACTGCGCCCGGCGCAGCGCCTCGGCGGCGTCGCGGGTCAGCAGGCACATCGGCTTGCGGTACCCGTCCACGGGATCGCCGACGAAGTTGTGCGACGTGGTGTAACGGATCTCCTGGAGGATCGTCGGATCCACCCCGGAGAGCGCCACGAACTCCGGCGGCGCCTTCGGCTCCGGCTCGGCCCGCGCGGACGGCGCCGCGGCGACGAGAACGGCGGGGGCGAGGAGCACGGCGAGCGCGAGGAGGACCGCGGCCACCGGGACGCGTGCCCCGTGCCTTCGCGCGGGAGGTTTCCCGCCCGGTCGCGCGGACGGCGAAGTGATCGGTTCCCTGATCGGCATGACCCCTCCGTCTACCAGGTGCCCGGCACACCGCGGAAGACCGCCCGCGCACCCCGCGCGGACGCCCCGCGCCCTCCGTGCGCTCACGCCCCCGAGCCGCGCACCCGCACCGGGTACCCCACTTCCGGGGCCCCCTCCCGCGCCACCACCA
>NZ_JAKMAY010000114.1:0-16807 GCF_022015835.1 Streptomyces sp. ICN903
GGTCCGCCGGCGGGCGGGCGCGGCGGCGGACCGCTCGGCCAGCACCTCGGCGTACAGCCGCGCGACCCGCTCGGCCGTGTGCCGTACGTCGTGGAAGGCCCGGACGTGTTCGGCGGCCAGCAGCCCAAGCTCGTGCCGGAGCGGCGGGTCGGCCAGCAGCGAGGCCAGCGCTCGGGCCAGGGCGCCGGGGTCCTCCGGCGGGACCAGGAAGTCGGCGGCGCGGCCCGGCGGGAGGCTCTCGGTCGCGCCGGTCACCGCGGTCGCCACCACCGGGCGGCCGCAGGCCATCGCCTCCAGCGGGACGAGCGCCATCCCCTCCCACCGGGAGGGGAGCACCACCGCGTCGGCCGCCGCGTACCAGGCCGCCGTGTCCTGTGCCGCCCCGGCGAACAGCACCCCCGCGGGCGCCGCCGAGGCCAGCTCCCGGCGCGACGGGCCGTCGCCGACCAGTACCAGCCGGGCGCCGGGGACGCGGGCGGCGACCTCGGGCCAGGCCCGCAGCAGTACGTCCTGCCCCTTCTGCCTGCACAGCCTGCCGACGCAGACGGCCAGGGGGGTGTGCGGCGGCATCCCGGCGAGCGCGTGCAGGGCGGTGCGCGCGCGGGCGCGGGCGGCTTCGTCCGCCGGGCGGAAGCGGCCGGTGTCCACGCCGTTGTGGACCACCGCCCAGCGGGCGCGCACCCCCGATGCCTCGCCGTGCCGCAGCTCGTCGCCGGCCACGCACAGCACGCGGTCCGCCCAGCGGGCCGCCAGCCGCTCCCAGTACAGGGCCAGCCGGGCGGTCGTCCCGCCGACGGCGTCGAAGGACCAGGCGTGCGGCTGGTGGACGGTGGGGACGCGGCCCCGCAGGGCGAGCCGCAGGGCCAGTCCGGCCTTGGCGCTGTGCGTGTGCACCAGGTCGGGGCGGACGCGCCGCACCAGCCGGGCGGCCCGCACCGCCTCGCCGTACAGGCCCGGTCCCGGTTCGCGCAGCGCGGGCCAGTCGGCCACTTCCGCGCCGGCCGCGGCGGCGTCCCGGCCCAGCGCGCCGCCGGGCGGGCAGGCCACCACGGCGCGCGTTCCCGCCGCGGTCTGGGCGCGGACCAGGTCGGTGACGACCCTGGCCACCCCGCCGTCCACTGGCTGGGAGAAGTGCAGCACCGTCGTGGGAACCGCTTGCCGATCGATGTGGGACATGCGTGAACTCCCCATTCGCCGAAGCGTTCTGACGTCGCGCCGAGGGCGCCGGTCCGCGGCTCTCAGCGGCGTGCGTCGACCTGCAGGAAGACCGCTCCGAGCTGGTAGCCCTCGTCACGGGTGGTGAAGCGGAACGTCAGCGAGTCGCCGCCGCGCGCCAGCGCGGGGGTGATGCCGTGGACGTCGGAGTCGTAGCCCAGCGTGTCGGGGTAGGCGGGCACGCGGGGCGCCGGGCGGCCGTGGTCGGTGATCGTGGAGTTCATGGGGTCGTCGGCGGGGTTGGCCGCGTCGCGCACCCGGTGGGCGGGCGCGGCGCCGGTGCCCACCGTCAGCGTCTCCCCGCCCCGGCCGCGGTCGCCGTCGTAGGCCACCACGCCCGCGGCGCCAAAGGCCCCGGGCGGCACCGGCAGGGCCTCGGCGGTGATCTCGAGGGCGCCCCTGGAAGGGGTCATGGCCTCGTAGCCGTCCATGAGCACCAGATGGCGCAGCGGCTCCTTCGGGTGGGCGTAGGCGGCCACCAGCGTCCAGCCGCCCCAGGCTCCGGCGGGCGAGCGGCCCGCGGCGACGTTGAGCTGGGCGACGGTGTAGGAGCCGCCGCCGGACCGCGCGACCAGGCCGGTGACGTCGGCCGAGGCGGTGTAGCCGTCCATGACCGCGGTGCGGCGGTGGCCGATGACGGTGTCGGCGAGGACCTCCTTGTACCGGCCGCCCGGTTCGGCGATCAGCACGCGTCCGTTGTCCTCGGGGGGCTTCTGCTCGCCGACCCGGAGGTTGCCGCCCCAGTACAGCCGGGCGTAGGTGACGCGCGCCCCGGCGGGCAGGCGCAGCTCCGCGCTGCCGGAGTTGTAGGTGTTGGGGTCGTCGTCGATGTCGACGTAGGTCATCTCGTAGTCGCCGTTGTTCCCCTTCGCCGCTCCCTTCCGGGCCTGTGCGCACGGCGGCGTGCCGGTGGCGGCGGGGGCGAGGCAGGTGGCCGCGGAGTTGGCGGCGCGCACGATGCCGCCGTGCTGCGTGGCGCGGTACCGCTCCCCGAAGGGGATGCGCGGCGCCTCGCCGGGCGCGGGCGCCGCCGCGGTCGGCGGCATCGCCATCGCCAGGGCCGCGGCTGCCAGTGCGCACAGCACTCCTCGGCTGGTGAGCCCCAGGGAAACACGCATGGACTTTCTCCGATCGATACCGTTCAAATCGGAGCAAACCATGGCAGACGTGTGCACCTCCCTCGGAGGTGACGCGCGGGGGTTGCGCCGAGCGTGTGACCGCTCGGATCAGCGTCCGGCGTATACGGCATCCGCTTGCGGCGGTACGGCCCACAGGAGAGCACCGAAACGGTGATCCCGCTGGGCCCTCCGGGTGGTCCCGCGCATCACCCCTGTTGGACCGCCTCCGGACCGGACAACCCATTCACAGCCCGGATCGACCACGGTTCGAAGAATCCCGAAAGGAGAACGGCGATGATCCGTATCGCCAAGACCGCCGCGATCGCCGCGGCCGCCTGCGCCCTGGTTCTCGGCGGCGCGGGAGCCGCGTCTGCCTGCGGAGACCAGCCCGGCGGTCACAAGGGCGGCCACCAGCAGGGCCACCACGGCGACGGTCACAAGAAGGACCGGAAGAAAGACGACGGGAAGGGCCACAAGAAGGGCCACAAGAAGGGTCAGGAGAAGGAGCACGGGAAGGACGACGGCAAGGACCGCGAGAAGGGGCACGGGAAGAAGGACCACCGCAAGGGCGGGAACGACCACCGCAAGGGCGGGGACGACCACCGCAGGGGTGGGGACGACCGCCGCGGAGGCGGCCACGACGGCGGCTACGGCGCCTACGCCGGCGCGGTGGCCTTCGGATCCCCCGGCGTCCTCAGCGGCAACGCGATCCAGGTCCCGGTCGACCTCGGCCTCAACGTCTGCGGCAACCAGCTGAACGTCATCGGCGCGCTGAACTCGTCCTCCGGGAACGTCTGCGTCAACAAGTGATCCGGCGCCTCCGCCCCGCCCCGCCGGCGGGGCGGAGGCCGTTTCGGCTCCCGGGGCGGTGGGCACCCGCGCGCGGCGAGGTGATGGACATGCCCGAACCCGGAAGCAAGGAATACGACAAGCAGCGCGCCCGGCGCCGCAAGGAGGCGGAGCGCGGCGGTGTGCCCGACCGGCACGCGAACGAGGAGGCGAACGAGTCGCTGCGGCAGGACCCGCACTGGCGCTCCTCCGGACCGCGCACCGAGCGCGGCCGCGGCCCCAAGGGCGAGCGTCCCGAGGGCGGTTGAGCGGTGCGGCCCGCCGAGCGGCGGGCCGCACCCATGAGGACGCCTCCCACGGGGGCGCTCCCTGCGAGAGCGTTCCCCGTGAGGGCGCTCAGGGGCCGCCCTCCTCCTCCTGCTCCCGCACCGCGTCCCGCTCCCCCGCCGCGTCGCGCGGCAGGTTGCGGCCGGCCGGCGGGTCCACCTCCACCGGCGGGGTCCAGGGGCCGCGCTCCACGGTCTCGCCCGGCTGCATCCCCGGAGTCGGCCCCGCGGCGATCTCGGGCTGCTCCATGTCATCGGCGGCCACGGCATGCACATCGCCCTTGCCCAGCGGAGAGGCTCCCGGTTCCTCCTCGCCGCCGGGCTCCCAGTGGTCCTCACCCGTGCCCGTGTCCTCACCGCTTTGGGGCCGCTCCTGGCCCGGACCGTACGTGGCGTTGCCCGGGTTCCGCGTCCGCTCGGCCTCCTCGGCGATCTCACGGGCGCGCCGCTCCCTGTCCGTGCCCTCGTCCTCAGCGGACATGGCCTCGCTCCTCTCCACGGGGCCCGGGGCCCGGAGCCCGGGGATCCCCGAATGCTTCCCGACGGCGGATCTCGCCGACGCGGCGCGGGTACCCGGCGACCATGGGAAACATTCTGGTCGGCACCTGCTCGTGGACGGACCCCGCGCTGATCGGCAGCGGGTGGTACCCCTCCTCGGCCGGAGATGCGGAGGGTCGGCTGCGGTACTACGCCGGGCGCTTCGGCCTGGTCGAGGTGGACTCGACGTACTACGGGCTGCCCAGCACACGCAACAGCCGGCTGTGGGCCGAGCGCACTCCCGACGGGTTCGTCTTCGACGTCAAGGCGTTCTCCCTGCTCACAGGCCACTCCACTCGGGTCGGCTCGCTTCCGGCACAGCTGCGCCCGGCCGGTGCCCACGCGAACGCCCGGGTGCGGGCCGACGCGCTGGGACCGGCGGCCGTGGAGGAGGTGTGGCGGCGCTTCGCGGACGCGCTGGAGCCGCTGCGCGCGGCCGGACGGCTGGGCGCGGTGCTGATGCAGTTCCCGCCGTCGCTGCGGCCCGGACCCGGTGCGGAGGCGTTCCTGGAGCGGTGCCTGGGGCGCGCGAGCGCACTGGGGTGGCGCACGGCGGTGGAGTTCCGCGACCCTCGCTGGTACGCGCCCGAGCGCGCCGCCGGCACGGCCGACCTCGCCAAGCGCCACGGCGCGGCGCTGGTCGCGGTGGACACCGCACGCGGCCTGCCCGCGTCCGTGCCGCCGGTCGCCGCCGCGACCGCGCCACATCTGTCGGTGGTCCGCTTCCACGGCCGCAGCCCGCACTGGGGCACCGGTTCCAAGGAGGACTCCTACCGGCACCGCTACACCGGGGAGGAACTGGCCGAGTGGGTTCCGCGGATACGGACGCTGGCGGAGCGGACCGACCGGGTGCACGTGCTGTTCAACAACTGCTGCGGCGACGCGGCCGTCCGCGCCGCCGAGGCGATGAGCGACCTGTTGGAGTGATGCGGCCATGACCGAGCCGGGCGGAGAGAGGAACGCGCGGGCGGACGCGGGCCGGCGCGCGGGGTCGCGGGAGCGCGACGCCGCCGCGGTGCGCGCGCTGCTGGAGCTCCACGGCCGCACGTACGCGCGGGAGGCGGGCATCCGGCTGCGGAACACCCCCGTGCCGCTGTACCGGCTGCTGGTGCTCTCACTGCTGCTGAGCGCCCGCATCCGGGCGGACACCGCGGTGTCCGCGGCCCGCGCCCTGTTCGACGCCGGGCTGGGCGACGCGCGGAGCATGGCCGAGTCGGCCTGGCAGCGGCGGGTGGACGCGCTGGGCGCGGGCGGCTACCGGCGGTACGACGAGCGGACGGCCACCCAGCTCGGCGACGGCGCGGAGCTGCTCCTCCAGCGCTACCGGGGGGATCTGCGCGGGCTGCGCGAGGAGAGCGGGGTGAGCGAACGGCTCCAGCGCTTCCCCGGCATCGGGCCGACCGGGGCCGACATCTTCCTGCGCGAAGCCCAGGGCGTCTGGCCGGAGTTCGCTCCGTACCTCGACCGCAGGACCCGCGAGGGCGCGCGGCGGCTGGGGCTGCCCGCCTCGTCCCGGGAGCTGGCACGGCTGGTGCCCCGGGAGGAACTGCCCCGGCTGGCCGCGGGGCTGGTGCGCGTCGCCCTCGACCGGAAGGCCGCCGACGAGGTGCTCGCCGCGGCGGAGGCGTGAGTTCGTTCTTCCTTTCCGCGCCGTTTCCGTGCCGGCGCGCGCTGTTTCCGCGCCGTTGTGCGCGGTGCTGTGCCGGCCTGCGCCGGGCTGTGCCGTTCCCGGGGCTTTCACGGTGAGCGCCGGAGGCGGGCTCTTGCCGTGATACGGAAAGCGCGTCTATCTTTGGCGCGCTCGCCAACGCAATTGCGTGAAAGCTCAACTGACGGATCGCCGGGTACGGCGTAGGGGAGGGACCGGCTGTGGCCGGAAAAGGGCGTCATCGCCGTTACAAGCCCAACGCGGTTTCCCGCGCGTCGCTGACCGTCACCGCGGGAGGGGCCGGAATCGCCATCCCGCTGATCGGGGCCACCGCCGCCCACGCCGCGCCCGAGGAGATCTGGAACAAGGTCGCCGCGTGCGAGAGCAGCGGGAACTGGAATATCAACTCCGGTAACGGTTTCTACGGCGGTTTACAGTTCAAGCAGAGCACCTGGCAGGAATTCGGCGGTACCGCCTACGCTCCGCGTGCCGATCTCGCCACCAGGGACGAGCAGATAGCCGTCGCCGAGCGGGTGCTCGACGGGCAGGGCCCGGCCGCCTGGCCGGTGTGCTCGACCCGGGCCGGTCTGACCTGGGAGCACCGGGGTTCCGGCACCACCGCGGAGACCGCCTCCGGGACGGAGGGCAACCAGCCCCGTACCCAGACGCAGGCACAGACGCGGGCCGGGACCTCGAAACCGGCCGCGAAGCCCGCCGACAAGCCCTCCGACGGCGGCCGGACCCATGTGGTGGCGGGCGGCGACACCCTCTCCGGGATCGCCGACGAGCACGACGTGCGCGGCGGCTGGCAGGCACTGTACGAGCGCAACCGCACGGTCGTGGGCGGCGACCCGGACCTGATCTTCCCCGGACAGCGGCTCAACCTCCAGCAGGGCGGCGCGGCCCGGACACAGCAGGACGACGCCCCCGGCCGGAGCACCACCGTGCCCCGGCAGAAGAGCGTGCCGAAGGCCGAGGAGAAGCCGAAGGCGCAGGAGAGACCGGAGGCACAGGCCAAACCCGAGGCCCGGGAGAAGCCGAAGGAGCAGGCCAAGCCGGCGGAGAAGGACAAGCCCCGGGAGAAACCGCGGGAGAAGATCAGGGCGCAGGCCGAGCCCGAGCGGGCCGAGCGCAAGAGCTCCGAGGCGCAGACCTCCCCCGGCTACGCCGCGCCCGTCAGCGGCGTCTCCCCCACCACCGCGTACCGCCAGTCGGGCAGCGGCTGGTCCAGCGGCTACCACACCGGCATAGACTTCCCCGTCTCCACGGGCACCTCGGTGCAGGCCGTCAGCCGCGGGCAGGTCGTCTCGGCCGGCTGGGGCGGCGCGTACGGTTACCAGGTGGTCATCCGGCACTCCGACGGCCGCTACAGCCAGTACGCCCATCTGTCGGCGATCTCCGTGCGCTCCGGCCAGCAGGTCAACGCCGGCCAGCGGATCGGGCGTTCGGGATCCACCGGCAACAGCACCGGCCCCCACCTGCACTTCGAGATCCGCACCGGCCCCGGCTACGGCTCGGACATCGACCCGCTGGCCTATCTGCGCGCCAACGGCGTGCGGATCTGATCCCCCAGGTCCTCCAGGGGTCTGCCGGCGGGTGCGGGACTGCTGCTGTTCACCGCCCCGTCCTTCACGGGCGGTCCGGGAGCCGGGCGCCCCCTGCCCGCGGCGGGCGTCGCCCTCGCCCCGGCGGGCGCCGTGGCGATGGGCGCCTACCTCCTGCTGAGCAGGCGGGCCGGGCGACTCGCGGTCGACGGCTCGCCGCTCGCCCTCGCGGTGGCCTGGGCGGCGCTGCTGTGGGTACCGGCCGGTGTGGCCGAGAGCGGCGCCCGGCTGGCCCGACCGGAGGTGCTGTCGGCCGGGCCGGCCGTGGCGGTGCTCTCGGCCGCCGGTCCTTACTCGCTGGAGTCGGCCGCCCTGCGCAGGCTGCCGCCCCGGGTGGTGGGCGTGCTGCAGAACCTCGAGCCGGTCGCGGCCGGGCTCGCGGGGCCGGCGATCCTGGGCGAGATGCTCTCCGCCCAGTGGACGGCCGTCTGCTGCATCACCGCCGCGGCGGTGGGCGCGGTGGTCACTCAAGGTCGCGCCGCTCCAGCGGACGGGTCGCGGGGCCCTGGATCACCGAGCCGTCCGTGGCGAAGCGCGAGCCGTGGCACGGGCACTCCCAGGCCAGTTCCGCGTCGTTGAAGTGGACCAGGCAGCCCAGGTGGGTGCAGCGGGCCGAGACGGCGTGCAGCTGCCCGTCGGCGTCGCGGTGGACGGCGCAGCGGCTCCCGCCGACCCGTACGACCGCGCCGCCGCCCGGGGCGATGTCGTCGACGGAGTCGGCGTGGGAGGGGCGCAGCCGGTCGCCGACGAAGTGCTTGGCGACGGTGGCCTGCAGGCCCAGCAGCGAGGGTGCCTCGCGGAAGCCGGGCAGCCGCCGGGGGTCGTACAGCTTCGCCCAGGCCGGCAGGTCGCCGCCGGTGACGTACCGGGCGAGCAGCCGGCCCGCCAGCACCCCGCTCGCCATCCCCCAGCCGCCGAAGCCGGTGGCGACGTAGGTGTGGCGCGCGCCGGGGTGGAACGGCCCGATGTACGGCACCCGGTCGGTGGAGCTGTTGTCCTGGGTGGCCCAGCGGTGGACGACCCGGGCGTCGGGGAAACGCTCGCGCGTCCAGGCCTCCAGCCTCTCGAAGCGCTCGGTGACCTCGGCCGTGCCCGGCAGGAACTTCTCACCGGTGACGATCAGGAGCCGCCGCCCCTGGCCGTAGGGCGCGGTGCGCACCGAGCGGGTGTCGTTCTCGGGGGTCAGGTACATCCCGGCCGGGTCCTGCTCGGCGGGGATCGCGGCGGCGACGACCAGTTCGCGGTGCGGCTCCAGCCGGGAGAACAGCAGCGCGCGGTCGAAGACGGGGTAGTGGGTGGCCACGACGACGGCGTTCGCGGTGACCGTGGCGCCGTTCTCCGCGATCACCTTGCACGGCTCGCCCTCCTCCAGGCCCACCACGCGGGTGCGCTCGGCGATCCGCCCGCCGCGCCGCACCAGGTCCTGTGCGAGCGCCAGGAGGAACTTGCGCGGGTGGAACTGCGCCTGGTCGGCCACGCGCACCGCGCCCCGGACGGGGAACGGCAGACCGGTCTCGGTGACGTAGGCGGCGGGCAGGCCGGCCTCGGCGGCGGCCTCGGCCTCGGCCCGCAGCTTCTCGGCCGTCTCCTCGGACTCGGCCCAGGTGTAGGCGGGCACGCGCTCCAGCTCGCAGTCCACGTCCAGCTCGGCGACGGTCGCGGCCAGGTGCCCGATCGCGTCCTGCTGGGAGAGCGCGTACATCCGGGCGCCGTCGGCGCCGTGCTTGCCGCGCAGCTCGTCGTAGACCATGCCGTGCAGGGCGCTGACCTTGGCGGTGGTGTGGCCCGTGACCCCGGCGGCGATCCGGTCGGCCTCCACGACGGTGACCTGGCGGCCGACGCGGGCGAGCTCCCAGGCTGTGCACAGGCCCGCGATGCCGCCGCCGACCACCACGACGTCGGTGTCGGTGCCGCTGCCGGGCTCCAGCGGCGGGTGGGTGGTCCCGGGGGTGACGGGGGCGGTCGCCAGCCAGTACGACTCGTTTTCGGCGGGGGAAGCGCTCACGGCCGGCGGCTCCTTCCGGGCTCGGGACGCACTCCGGTCCCCTCGCCCTCGCCGGACGGGCCGACCTCGCCCACGCCCTCGGGCGGACCGGTCTGCTCGGTGTCCTCCTCGCCCCTGAGCTGGCCGATGTCGCGGTCCTCCTCGACGGTGTGGACGGCCGACTCCTCCGGGGACAGCCCCTCGGCCGCGGACTCGTGGGAGAACACGTCCTGGTTGGCGGGCCGCTCGCCGAGCGGGTCGTCGCTGAGCTGGCCGGTCTCCTCCTCCGGCGGGCCGGAGGCCCGGGAGGTCTCGCCCACGTCGGGCTCCTCCTCGGCCAGCCGGTCGCCCAGGGGTTTGCCCTCCACCTGCTCGGAGTAGGTGGTGCCCCACTCCTCGGCGGCCACCGGGCGCTCACCGGGGACGGGCATCTGCTGCGGGTCGTTCATCCACTCCTGCTCGGGCATGCCGTTCTGCAGGTCGGGGATGCCCTCGTCCTCGGGGCGGCCGCCCGGGTCGTAGGGGGCGTCCAGCGCCGAGTCGCCGGGGCTGGGACCGGTGGCGGGCTCTCCCTCGGGCGGCAGGCCGGGGGTCTCGTCGTCGTTGACGGTGGCGTCCTCCTCGGCCAGTTCGGGCCTGCTCTCGTCGCCCGCCGCGGTGGGCTCGTTCTCGTCAGCCATGGTCGGTCTCCCTCCGGGTCCCGGTGTCGGTCAGGGGCGCGCACGCGTCGGTGATCCGGTCGGCTCTCATCGACCCGCCCGGTACCCGCCGGTACCGGGCGGAAACGCGCGGTGCGCCCGGCCGCGCCCCGATCGCGCTGTTTCGGGGGCGGCGGCACGGGTACCCAGGCGCATCGCGTCCGGTGCCGGGGGAACGGCCGGACCGCGGAGCAGCCGTGAGGCGGCCGCGTCCCGGACGCGTCAGCGCAGTGGACGAGCAGGAGGAACCAGGTGACCTTCAACCCCTTGGAGCAGCGCGGCATCCCGCTGGGCCGGCAGCTCCGCAACTGGCGCGAACTCGACGTCGAGCCGATCGACCCGAACCACGCCGACCCCTACACCCGCTGCCGCATCATCACGATGAACGGCATCGAGGTGGAGGCGATCATGTTCAGCCACCACTTCGCCCGGGTGTGCCCGGACATGGACGTCAAGCGGCAGCTCGCCGAGGTGCGGTACATCGAGCAGCAGCAGCAGAAGACGGTCAACTGGCTGCTGCCGGGCCTGTCCTCGGTGCTGGAGACGACGATCGCCTACGAGCAGGTGGCCGTCGACCTCACCGCCTGGGTCGCCCGGATGGAACCGGACCCGTACCTCAAGCAGGCGTACCAGTTCGGCGTCCTGGAGGACTTCGACCACCTGTACCGGTACTCGAACCTCTACGAGATGATCGAGCACCGCAAGGCCGAGAAGATCGTCGACCAGGTCACCGAGGTCATCCCGGGCCGGCCGACCAAGTACCACCACCGCCACCCGGCCGACAACGTGCGCGACCCGTACGACAGGAACCGCGCGAACCCGCTCTCCAAGCTGCACGCGCTGACGATCATGTCGGCCGAGCAGCAGACCATGAACTTCTACATGAACGTCGGCCCGCAGTACATGGAGCCGATCGCCCGCCGGCTCTACCAGGAGATCGGGCTCATCGAGGAGGAGCACGTCACGCACTACGAGTCGCTGGTGGACCCGGGCGAGACGTGGTGGGAGCGGCTGGTCAACCACGAGTACAACGAGTGCTACCTGTACTACTCGTTCATGCAGCAGGAGAGCGACCCGAAGGTCAGGGCGGTCTGGGAGCTGCACCTGAACATGGAGCTGGAGCACCTGCACCTGGCCTGCGACCTGATGCGGCGGCACGACGGCCGCGAGCCGGAGGAGGTCCTGGCGCCGGAGCTGCCGAACGTGCTGACCTTCGAGCCCAACAAGGGCTACATCCGCGAGCTGCTGGCCACCCAGCTGGACCTGACGACGCTGGGCGCGGGGTACGTGCGCGAGGCGCACGAGCGCTTCGAGCGGATGCAGGAGCAGATCCACGGCGGCGAGGAGCCGCCGAGCGAGCGGGTCATCGACCGGCACCGGGAGATGTTCGGGGGCGAGTACCGGCTGAACACCGAGGGTGAGCACCCGGACCCCTCGCTGCGCGAGCGGCAGCGGGCCTGAGCGCTCCCCGCGTGCGCGCCCCGCGCACGCGGCCGGGCCGCCCCCTCCCCCCGCGGGGGGAGGGGGCGGCCCTTTCGGTCCGCGCCTCCGGCTCAGCGGCCGCCCGTGACCTTGCGCACGGCGTCGCGGGCCCGGTCGGCCACGGCGGCCAGCGGGCCGACGGCCAGGTTCTCCGCGGCCGTCTCCGCCCCCGGGTGCGGGCGGGTGGGCGCGGTGGCCTCCGCCGCCTTCAGGGCCTTGGCCATGGTCCGCAGCCGCTCGGGCTCGGCGTTGCGCGCGATGTGGATGAACTCGTAGCGCTCCTCGGCCCGGGCGTGCGCCTCCACGTCGTGCCGCAGCGCCTCCAGCCGGGGCATGAAGTCCGGGCTGTCCGGATCCATGTCCTCCAGGTCCTTCAGCTCCTGCTTGGCCTTCTTCTCCTCCTCCAGGCGCTGCTCCACCACGCCCTCGCCGCCGTCGACGTTGCGCCGGGTGTAGGGGTGGACCACCTCCTCCTCGGCGGTCTCGTGCACCGCCAGAAGCCTCACCAGGCGGTGGAAGGCGTCCCGTCGCGCGTCGCCCTCGGTGGCCTCCACCTCGTCGAAGAGGTTGCGGATCTCGCCGTGCTGCCGCATGAGCAGCGCCACTGCGCTCTCGTCGTGCCCGCCGTGCCCGCTGATGTCCGTCGTCTCCTGCCGTCCCGCCATGTGGGGGGGTTTCCTTCCGTGAGCTGTCGTCGGCCGGCCGCCCTCGGGGCCCGCGCCGGGCCCCGGCGCGCCACCGGGTCCGGCCGTCCGCCCGGTGGCGCCGAGTGCGAACGGTCGCGGTACCCGTGGCCCACCCCGGAAAACCCCCGCCCGTTTCGCCGGACGGGCCGGGGGTACCCACACTGCCGTGACCAGGGATGGAACCACCGGGGGACTGACCATGGGGGTCGAGGAGGAGTTCCTCCTGGCCGACCCGACGACCGCCCGCACCGTGGCCGGTGCCCAGGCGGTGCTGCGCCGCGCCCACCACGAGGCGTCCGCCGCCGACGGCTCCGGCTACAAGGCGGAGTTCCTCTCCAGCCAGGTGGAGTCCGCCACCGGGGTGTGCACCTCGCTGGAGGAGATCCGCAGGGAGCTGGCGGAGGACCGCGCCCGGCTGGTGGACGCCGCCCGGGAGGAGGGTCTGCTGCTGCTGTCCTCCGGGACGGCCGTGCTGAGCGACGGGCGTCCTCCGGTGGCCGAGGGGGAGCGCTTCCGCCGCATCTCGGAGCTCTTCGCCGACATCGTGGACGACTACCAGGTGTGCGGCTGCCACGTCCATGTGGGTGTGCCGGACCGGGAGACGGCGGTGGCCGTGGTCAACCGGGTGCGGCGCTGGCTGCCGACACTGCTGGCGCTGTCGGCCAACTCCCCCTTCTGCGAGGGCCGCGACCGCGGTTACGCCAGCTGGCGCATGATGGAGCAGCTGCGCTTCCCCGCCGCCGGGATGCCTCCCCGCTTCCCCGACGCCGCCTTCCACGACGCGGAGGTGGAGCGGCTGGTGTCCTACGGGGCGCTGATCGACGACCGGATGAGCTTCTGGCTGATG
The DNA here is from genome assembly GCF_022015835.1 of Streptomyces sp. ICN903. NCBI lineage: Bacteria > Bacillati > Actinomycetota > Actinomycetes > Kitasatosporales > Streptomycetaceae > Streptomyces > Streptomyces sp. ICN903. Next base: position 12,935 of record NZ_JAKMAY010000114.1, read on the forward strand.
CGCCCCTCGCCGTGGCTGCCCACGGTCGAGTTCCGGGTCGCGGACGCGGCGGCCACCGTCGACGACGCGGTGCTCCAGGCCGCGCTGGGCCGTGCCCTGGTGCGCCGGGCGCTGGCCGAACTGGCGGCGGGGGTGCCGGAGCCGGAACTGGACGAGCGGGCGGCCCGGGCCGCGGTGTGGGCCGCGGCGCGCTACGGGCTGCGGGGTGACGGAGTCGATCCGGTCACCCGCGCCCGTGTGCCGGCCGGCGAGCTGCTTCAGGCGCTGCTGCGGCACGTCGCGCCCGCCCTGGAGGAGACCGGCGACACCGAGGCCGTACGGCGGCTGCTGGAGGCGGTGCGCGAGGGCGGCACCGGAGCCGAGAGGCAGCGGCGTGCCTGGGCGCGGGGCGGCCCCCGGGCCGTGGTGGAAATGCTGGCCGCCCAGACCGACGCGAGGGAGCACAAGCAGGCATGACGACCACCACCGGTACCGCCGCCGGTACGGCCGGCTCCGCCACCGGCGCCCCCTCGGGCGCCGTCACAGCGGAACTTCCTTCGCCGCGCGGCGAGTTGAGCTCAGCGGTGCTGGCGGCCCTGGCCGCCCCGCCGCCCGCTCGGCTGCCGTCGTCCCTCGGGGCGGCGGTGGAGAGGGCCGACCCGTACGGCGAGGATCTGCAACTGGCCCTGTACGTCTGCTACGAGCTGCACTACCGGGGCTTCGCGGGCGTGGCGGCCGAGTGGGAGTGGGATCCGGACCTGCTGCGACTGCGCGCCGGTCTGGAGCGGGTCTTCCTGAGCGCCCTGCGCCGCGACACCCTCACCGGCACGGCCTCGGACTCGGACGTGTCCGCCGCGCTGGAGCCGCTGCTGGTGGAGCCGGCCGAGGGCGGCGGGGTGTCGGACTTCCTGCTGCGCGAGGGCGAGTGGTGGCAGATGCGCGAGTACATCGCGCACCGCTCGGTCTACCACCTCAAGGAGGCCGACCCGCACGCCTGGGTCATCCCCCGTCTCGACGGCCAGGCCAAGGCCTCGCTGGTGGCGGTGGAGTACGACGAGTTCGGCGGGGGCCGCGGGGAGCGGGTGCACGCACGGCTGTTCGCGGACCTGATGGCGGGCGCGGGCCTGGACCCGTCCTATCTGCGCTATCTCGACGACGTGCCCGCCCCGATCGTCGCCGGGGTGAACCTGATGTCGCTGTGCGGACTGCACCGGTCCCTGCGCGGCGCGCTGGTGGGCCACTTCGCGGCGGCCGAGATCAGCACCGCGCCCAGTGCCCGGAAGATGGCCAGGGCGCTGGAGCGGTTGGGCGCCGCGCCCGAGTGCGTGCTGTTCTTCACCGAGCACATCGAGGCGGACGCCGTGCACGAGCAGGTGATGCGACGGGACGTCATCGGCGATCTGCTGACGCGCGAGCCGGAGCTGGCCGCCGATGTGGTGTTCGGCATCCGCGCCACCGAGCTGCTGGAGGAGCGCCTGGCGGACCGTCTGCTGAGCGCCTGGCGTGCCGGCACCACCTCACTGCGGCGCCCGCTGGAGGTCTGACGGGTACCCGGGGCCGGGGCAGGCGGGCGAGGACCGGGTCAGCCCCGGCCCCCGCCCGCCTCCGCCTCCCTGTCCGCTTTCCCCTCCGGGTCCGTGCCCGCGGGCCTCGGGCGTCGCTCCTTGCGGCGGTGGCTGGTGTCGCACCACGGATAGCGGTGGCTGCGGCGGCAGGTGCACAGGGCGACCGTGAAGCGGTCCGAGCGGGCGACGCGGCCGTCGGGGAGGACGACCTCCACCGGGCCCTCCACCAGCACCGGGCCCTCGGGGTCGATCACCACGCGCCGGGCGCGGTCGTCACCGGCGGGTTCAGGGACGGTCGGCACGGACCACCACCAGTTCCTCGGTGCGCTGCCCCGGGGCGATCAGGCCCCGCTCCTCCAGCCAGGCGGCGCGCTCGCGCAGCACCGGGCCGAACGGGATGGTGGTGCGGGCCACCACCGAGGACTTCAGCCCCCGCTCGCGCAGCAGACCCAGCGTCACCTGCGTGCCGCACAGCGCGGAGTGGACCATCAGCATGGTGCCGCCCGGGGCCAGCAGCGAGGGCGCGTACGCGCACAGCCGGTCCAGCACCGCTCGGCCGTCCGGCCCGCCGTCCCAGCACATCGCCGCGCCCCTGCGGGGCAGTTCGCGCCGCGGGGAGGGCACGTAGGGCGGGTTGGTGAGGACCAGGTCGAAGGGGCGCCCGTGCTCCGCCTCGGCCAGGGCGTCGGTGAGGTCGCCGCGCCGTACCGCCAGCGGCAGCCGGTGCAGCCAGGCGTTGCAGCGGGCGGCGAGCACGGCACGGGGCGAGGCATCCAGCGCCACCGCCTCGGCCGCGCCCATCCGCAGCGCGGTCATGGCGAGCACTCCGGTGCCCGTGCAGAGATCCAGGACGCGGGCTCCGGGGGCGAGCGCGGCGTCGTGCAGCGCCTGCCTCAGCAGCCAGGTGTCGTCCTGCGGCGCGTACACCCCGGGGGGCCTGAGCAGCAGCATGAACACCGGATACCTCGTTTGCCTCTCCCCTAACGTGCCCGTCCGGGCGGCGGGGCGGGGACTGGCCGGCCCGCACCGGGGTACCCGGCCGGTTCCCTGTGAAGAGAGGTGGAGAGCGATGAAGGCAGTGGTCTGGCACGGCCGGCGCGACGTGCGGGTGGACGAGGTCCCCGACCCGGCGGTCCGCGAACCGACGGACGCGGTGGTGCGGATCACGTCGAGCGGGCTGTGCGGCTCGGACCTGCACCTGTACGACGTGCTGACCCCGTTCATGACGGAGGGCGACATCCTCGGGCACGAGCCGATGGGCATCGTGGAGGAGGTCGGTCCCGAGGTGCCGAACCTCTCCCCCGGAGACCGTGTGGTGATGCCGTTCCAGATCGCCTGCGGCAGCTGCTTCATGTGCTCGCAGGACCTCCAGACCCAGTGCGAGACCACCCAGAACCGCAAGTTCGGCACCGGCGGCTCGCTCTTCGGCTACACCAAGCTCTACGGCCAGGTGCCCGGCGGCCAGGCCCAGTACCTGCGGGTGCCGCAGGCGCACTACGGGCCGATCAAGGTGCCCGAGGGGCCGGCCGACGACCGCTTCCTGTACCTGTCGGACGTACTGCCGACGGCCTGGCAGGCGGTGGCCTACGCGGACGCTCCCAAGGGCGGTTCGCTGGTCGTGCTGGGCCTGGGCCCCATCGGCGACATGTGCTGCCGGATCGCGCTGCACCTGGGGGTGGAGAAGGTGATCGGCGTCGACCTGGTGCCCGAGCGGCTGGAGCGGGCCCGGGCCCGTGGCGTGGACGTGCTGGACCTCACCGAGTACGACGACGTCGCCGACGTCGTCCGGGAGAGGACCGGCGGGCGCGGCGCGGACGCGGTCATCGACGCGGTGGGCATGGAGGCCCACGGCAGCGCGGTCGCCCAGATGGCGCAGAAGTCGACCGGGCTGCTGCCGAAGAAGATCGCCGAGAAGCTGATGACCACGGCGGGCGTGGACCGGCTGGCCGCCCTCCAGCTCGCCATCGACGCGGTACGTCGCGGCGGCACCATCTCGATCATCGGCGTCTACGGCGGGATGACCGACCCGTTGCCGATGCTCACCCTGTTCGACAAGCAGATCCAGCTGCGCATGGGGCAGGCCAACGTGCGGCGCTGGGTCCCGGAGATCATGCCGCTGCTGACGGACGAGGACGTGCTGGGCGTGGACGACTTCGCCACCCACCACGTGCCGCTGAAGAAGGCGCCCCAGGCCTACGAGATGTTCCAGAAGAAGGCCGACGGGGCGGTGAAGGTCGTCCTGCGGCCGTAAGCCCGGCCGCCCTCCCTCCGCCCTCTCTCCGCGCTCGCGGCGGGCGGCGCGGGCCGGGGACCGGACCCTCACGGCCCG
>NZ_JAKMAY010000115.1:0-16721 GCF_022015835.1 Streptomyces sp. ICN903
GTTCCCGGCTCCGGGCCCTGCGCCGGCCCCGGCCCACGCGCCGGCGCAGGAGACCACGCAGACGTCTCCCGGAGCCCCCGCCCAGCCGTACGCGTATCCGCGGCCGCACTCGCAGCCGCCCCTCGCCGGCATGCCGACGCAGCAGACCCAGCAGACCCAGCCGACACGGCCCTACACGACGGCCCGACCGCTCGCCCCCGCCGGGCCCGCGGACGCCGGGCACCGCGCCCCCGCGGCACGCAGGCCGGGACCGCCCCCGAAGGTGGCGGCCCCGCTCCTGGTGCTGGCCCTGGTCCTCATCGCCGTCGGCGTCTGGGCTCTGACCCAGGCGCCCTGACGCCTGACGGCCAGGCGCCCTGACGCCCCGGTGCGCGCCCCGGCCCTCAGGCGCGGGCCGCGCTCCGGCGGGCGAGAAGCGTCCACAGGCCGAGCCCCAGGATCAGCGCGGTGCCGGCGCCGATCCCGGCCCAGCCCAGCAGCCGCAGGGTCTCCCCGCTCTCCGCGGCCGACCGGTTCAGCCCCTCGGCCGCGGCCTCGCGGTCGTCCTCGGTGACCCCGAAGCCGGCCTCCTCGGCGTTCCCGTCGTACTCGGGACCGGCCTCCGGCTCGCCCGCGATCGTGGTGCGCAGCACCACCGGCACCGTGCCGTCGACGGACTCGGCCAGCTTCCCGTTCGCGTGCACCGCGATGTAGTACCAGCCGGCGAAGCGCGTCCCGCCGAGCTTCGTGCTGCCGTCGAAGCGGTTGGCGAACGCGACGCGCTGCCCGTCCAGCCGGTACGCGGCGGGCTGGTCGGGCCGGTAGCCCACGCCGTCGGTGCCGATCCGCCCGCGGGCGGTGTTGTAGAAGTCCACCCGGAAGGCGCCGCTGACGTACGGGGCGCTGTCGCCCTTGGCCTTGGCCGTGCCGAACTCCACCTGGGTGTGGAGCCGCTGGCCCCAGTCGAGCGGCACCTTGTAGAAGCGGGTCTCGCCGGGCCGCAGCCGGTCCCTCCAGTTGCCCTCGCCCATGCCGGGCGCGTCGTTGAAGCCGGTGCCGCCCTCGATGGGCCTGGCCTCCCCCTCCGGCGCCCCCGGCGGGCTCGGCGTCGCGGCGTCGGGTGCGGCCTCGGACGGGCCGCCGGAGGCCGGGTTCCGCAGCCCCGGCTCCCGCATGACGGAGATCTCCAGCGGCCAGCGTCCGGCGTCGGCGGTCTCGTGGCTGTCCCGCTCCACGGAGAAGTGGTAGACGCCGGGCTCCTGGCAGTAGCCGTCCTCCTTGATCATGCGCCCGGCGAGGTCGGCGATCGGTCTGGCCGTGTCGTCGGAGCCGAAACTCACGTCCCCGTCACCGCAGTCGGTGCCGTCCGCCGACTCCAGGGCGACCTCGATGCCGTCCATGCCCTTGACCCGGCTGCCCGGCTCGGGCAGGGCGGTCGCGGAGATCCAGACGTTGGACTCGCCGTCCAGCGTGACGCTGTAGTACCTGCGCTCGCCCGGCCCGATGTCGTCGGTGTAGAAGCCCGGTTCGATGGCCGGCCCGTGGGCGCTGCTCTCCTCGCCCTCGACGCGCTGGGCGCCCGGAGCCGTCTCGTACGCGGGCAGGTCCTCGGGTCCGGCCGACCGCGCGGCCGCGGCCGAGCCCGGCAGTGCCGCGACCGCGCACAGTGCCGCCGCGGCGGCCAGTGAGCCCCTCATCCTGCGTCCCGCCCGCCCCTTCACCATGCGCCACCCTCCGTCTTGCCGTTGACTGTGACGCCATCGCCGCCCTCAGCCGCCGTACGCGCCGCCGCGCGCCCGCGCGAGCGCGTGTACCGCGTGCACACGGCCGCCAGCGCGATCGCCAGCGCCGTCACAGCCCCGGCCGCCGCGGCGACGGCCGGACCGGACCATCCTGCACCGCCGGGGCCCGATCCGTCCCGGGCGGCCCCCGCTTCCTCCCGCGTATCCACGGCGTCGTGCCCGCCGTCGCGTTCGCGCACGGCGGGCGCGCCGTGCTCCGGTCCGGCCTTCTCCTCGCCGATCACCGCCACGCGCAGCACGAAGCCGACGGCGACGTTCTCGGCGAGCTCGGCGGCGTCCGGGTCGAGGCCGACGCCGATGTAGTACTCGCCCGCGCGCCGCACCGGCACCGCGCGGGTCGCGCTCTCCCAGCGGTTGGTCCACGCCACCGGCACCGTGCCGCCCGACACCGCCGCCGGCTCGCCGCGGTAGAGGGCCCGGGTGTCGAACTCGCCGTCCGGCTGGACGGGCACCCGGGTGGGGCCGTACACATCGGTGCTCACCCGCGTCGGCGTCCCGGCCGGGCCGTCGACGGTCGGCTCGTTGCCGAACTCCACGTCGTAGCGCAGCTGCTGTCCCCAGCCGATCCGCACCCGGTACCAGCGGGTCTGCGCGGGGAGCAGCTCGTCGCGCCACACTCCGGGTCCGAGTCGGCGGGCGTCGTTGAAGCCGGTGCCGCCCTCGACGTCGCGCGGCGGGTCGGTGGGCAGGGGCGCGTCCTCGCCGCCCGCGCCGTAGTCGGGCTCGGAGTGCGCCGGCACGGTGCCCTTCGCGAGGGGCTTCTCGGTGGCGAGGAGCAGTTCGAAGGGCCATCGGCCCCGGTCGGAGTCCTCGTGCGAGCGCCGTTCGACCGCCAGCAGATAGCGGCCCGCCCCGTCGCAGGCGCGGGTCCCCCCGGCCGACGGGATCCGGCTGACGGCGGCGGTGATCGGCATGGCTCCGGCGTTCCGGCCGAAGTACCGCCAGGTGCTGCCGCACCGCGGCCGGTGGTTGTCGTCCCGGACCAGGGTGAGCCGGAGGCCGTCCATGGAGGCGACCGGCACCCCGGGCTGGGGCACGGCCGTCACGGCGAGGTCGTCGGCGGCCGATTCGGCCGGGCCGCCCAGCTCCGCGGCGTACCAGCGCTTCTCGCCGGGGCCGATGGTGTCCGTGTACTGGCCGGGGGCGATCCTGGGCGCGTCGTCCGCCGTCCGCCCGCCGGTGATCCGCTCGCCCTCCATTCGGTAGCCGTCGGCGGACAGCCGCGAGGCGCGCTGGAGCTGTCGGGCCAGGGCGCCGGCGTCGGGCGCGTCGTAGTACGAGCCGTGGCCGGCCCGGGCGATGCACTCCAGCTGCTCGCGGGCCTTCCCGTCCACCTGGAAGCCGATGGCGTCGATCCGCAGGGTCCCCGAGGACTCCAAAGACTCCGGCGAGGGCCCCTGTCCGCCGAGTTCGGCGGCGACCTCGCACGGGTCGGGGGTGCCGCAGGTGTCCTCGCCGTCGGAGACCAGCAGGATCGTACGGCGGTCCAGGGAACCTCCGGACGCCTCGGGCAGGTCCTCGGCCGCTCTGCGCAGCGCCAGACCGATGGGGGTGTCCCCCCTGGGCTCCACCTCGGCGACGGCGCGTTTGACCGCGGCGCGGTCCAGCGGCTCCACCGGCCGCACCAGTCGGGTGTCGGTGCACCCCTCCTCCCGGTCGGCGCCGTAGACCCGCAGACCGGTGGGGTGGCCGTCGGGGAGCGCGTCGACGACCTCGCCCACGGCACGGCGGGCGGACTCGATACGGGTGCCGCCCGAGCCGTCGTCCTCGGCCATCGAGCCGGAGGAGTCCAGCACCATCACCAGCGAGGCGTTGCCTTCCGCAACCGTCAGCGGTGCTGCGGGAGCCCCGCGGGGAGCCGCGGCGGCGAGCGGTGACGCGATCAGCGCCAGGAGGGTCCCGCAGCTCAACGCCGCGGCCATGCGGCGGTGGAGTCGTGCCATGTGCCTTTGTCCCCCTCGGGCGCGCCTCTCGGGTTGGCTTTGCGGGAGCATCGTAGATATTTGCTAACGCGTATATCAAGGCGGTTGCCGTCACGGTCCCGCAACATGTGCGCACCCACCGGCCCGGCCCGGACGTGCGAAGACGGCGAAGCCCCGGCCGGAGACCGGCCGGGGCTTCGCGCGAAGTACCTGTTGCTCTCAGACGCCCGAACCTGCGGGCACGGAGTCGGTCGCCTCCGTCCACAGATCCTGCTCGGCGCGGTCCGCCTGGATCTGGCGGTACACGAGGAGCCCGCCGACGGCGGCCAGTGCGATCAGGAGAAGCTTCTTCACCGCGCTACCTCGTCCTCTTCTAGACGTTGGGACCTACTGGCGCCCGATGATACCCAAGCGGGCATCCCGGCAGAGCGACCGACCCGGACGGACGGCACCCGCCCTTCCGCACCTCGAAGGGCCTTCAACGCCGAGCGCCCGGCCCCTCCGGGGAGGGTCCGGGCGCTCGGTTCGCCGTGTGGGGCTAACAGGACTTGAACCTGTGGCCTCTTCCTTATCAGGGAAGCGCTCTAACCGTCTGAGCTATAGCCCCGCGCTGCACCGAAAGATTAGCGCACTTCAGCCGCGTGCCAAAATCGCGTCGGTCCGCGGCCGCTCCGGTGCGGCGCCCGGGGGGCTCCCGGGGGTCACTCGTCCTCCGCGAGGGTCACCTCGACGCCGCCGACGAGGCCGGCCGACATGTTGTAGATGAACGCCCCCAGCGTGGCCAGGGCCGTCATCAGCACCACGTCGATCGCCGCCACCACCGAGGTGAAGGTCAGCACCCGCGGCAGGGACAGGAAGCCCTGGAGGTCGAAACCCCCGCCGCTGTCCGAGGAGGTCGCCTCGCTGACCGTCCCGCCGACCGCCGCGAACACGCCCATGGCGTCCATCACCATCCACAGCACGGCCACCGCGATCACGGTGCAGATGCCGAGGGCTATCGACAGCAGGAAGCCGACCTTCATCACCGACCACGGGTCGACCTTGGCCACCCGGAGTCGCGCCTTGCGCGTCCTGGGGACCGTACGGGCGCCGGTGCGCGGGCGGCGCATGACGTCCTGCCGGAGGTCGTCCCGCTCCTCCTGGGCGGCCCGCGGCGGCGGGGTGGCGCCCGGCGGAGGCGGGTAGGCCTGCGGCGGCTGGTGCGGCTGCGGCGCGCTCGCGTGCTGCTGGGCGTGCGGCTGCGGTTGCGGGTGGGCACTGGTCACGGTTGTTCCCCCACGGTGGGATTCGCCCTGTCGTCGAGCGTCGTCAGCGGCCGGTCCACGGGCGCCGCCTTCATCGTCGCCGCCCCTGGCGGCGCCCGCGGTTCCACTCACGTTCTGTCTACTCCTCGTTGTCCGGAGCCGACTCGGCGGCCGTCTCCGGGGAAGACGCCGGCGAGGACTCCTCGGTGCCGTCCTCGGCACCCGTCTCCGCGTCGACCTCCTCGGCCTCACGGCCGGCCTCGGCATTGCGTGCGATACCGACCACGGCGTCGCGCTTGCCGAGGTTGATCAACTGGACGCCCATCGTGTCACGCCCGGTTTCCCTGACCTCGGCGACCCGCGTACGGATCACGCCGCCGCCGAGGGTGATGGCGAGGATCTCGTCCGTCTCCTCGACCACCAGGGCCCCCACCAGCGAACCGCGGTCCTCCACGATCTTGGCCGCCTTGATGCCCAGACCGCCACGGCCCTGCACGCGGTACTCGTCCACGGCCGTGCGCTTCGCGTACCCGCCGTCGGTGGCGGTGAAAACGAACGTACCGGCTCGCACCACGTTCATCGAGAGCAGTTCGTCCCCTTCGCGGAAACTCATGCCCTTCACACCGGATGTGGCGCGCCCCATCGGACGCAGCGCGTCGTCGGTCGCGGTGAACCGGATCGACTGCGCCTTCCTGCTGATCAGCAGCAGGTCGTCATCGGGCGAGACCAGCTCCGCGCCGATCAGCTCGTCCTCGCCGCCGCCCTCCAGCTCCCGGAGGTTGATGGCGATGACGCCGCCGGAGCGGGGGGAGTCGTAGTCCTTCAGCGGGGTCTTCTTCACCAGGCCCGACTTGGTGGCCAGCACCAGGTAAGGCGCGGCCTCGTAGTCCCGGACCGCCAGGATCCGGGCGATCGTCTCGTCCGGCTGGAAGGCCAGCAGGTTCGCCACGTGCTGGCCGCGCGCGTCCCGCCCGGCGTCCGGCAGCTCGTACGCCTTCGCCCGGTAGACACGGCCCTTGTTGGTGAAGAACAGCAGCCAGTTGTGGGTGGTGGTGACGAAGAAGTGGTCGACGATGTCGTCTTCCTTGAGCTTCGTGCCGCGCACACCCTTGCCGCCGCGCTTCTGCGAGCGGTAGTCGTCGGTCTTCGTGCGCTTGACGTAGCCGCCTCGCGTGATGGTGACGACGATGTCCTCCTCGGCGATCAGGTCCTCGATGGACATGTCGCCCTCGAAGGGCACCAGCTTGCTGCGCCGGTCGTCGCCGTACTTGTCGACGATCGCGGCCAGTTCCTCGCCGATGATCCGCCGCTGCCGCTCGGGCGAGGCGAGGATCGCGTTGTACTCGTCGATCTTCGCCTGGAGTTCGTCGTGCTCGGCGGTGATCTTCTGCCGCTCCAGGGCGGCCAGGCGGCGCAGCTGCATCTCCAGGATCGCGTTCGCCTGGATCTCGTCGATGGCCAGCAGCTCCATCAGGCCCCCGCGCGCCACCTCGACGGTGTTGCTGCGCCGGATCAGGGCGATGACCTCGTCGATCGCGTCCAGCGCCTTGAGCAGGCCGCGCAGGATGTGGGCGCGCTCCTCGGCCTTGCGCAGCCGGTAGCGGGTGCGGCGGACGATGACGTCGACCTGGTGGGTGACCCAGTTGCGGATGAACGCGTCCAGCGACAGCGTGCGCGGCACCCCGTCGACCAGGGCCAGCATGTTGGCGCCGAAGTTGGTCTGCAGATCGGTGTGCTTGTACAGGTTGTTCAGCACGACCTTGGCGACCGCGTCCCGCTTGAGGACGATCACCAGCCGCTGGCCGGTGCGCGAGGACGTCTCGTCGCGGACGTCCGCGATGCCGGCGATCCTGCCGTCCTTGACCAGCTCGGCGATCTTCAGCGCCAGGTTGTCCGGGTTGACCTGGTAGGGCAGTTCGGTGACGACCAGGCACTGGCGGCCCTGGATCTCCTCCACCTCGACCACCGCGCGCATCGTGATCGAGCCGCGGCCGGTGCGGTACGCCTCCTCGATGCCCTTGCGGCCCACCACCAGCGCGCCGGAGGGGAAGTCCGGTCCCTTGATCCGCTCCAGCAGCGCCTCCAGCAGCTCCTCGCCCGTGGCCTCGGGGTGCTCCAGGTACCACTGGGCGCCGGCGGCCACCTCGCGCAGGTTGTGCGGGGGGATGTTGGTGGCCATGCCGACCGCGATGCCCGCCGAGCCGTTGACCAGGAGATTGGGGATGCGCGACGGCAGGACGGTCGGCTCCTGGTTGCGGCCGTCGTAGTTGTCCTGGAAGTCGACGGTCTCCTCGTCGATGTCCCGGAGCATCTCCATGGCCAGCGGCGCCATCTTGCACTCGGTGTAGCGCATGGCGGCGGCCGGGTCGTTGCCCGGCGAGCCGAAGTTGCCGTTGGAGTCCACCAGCGGCATCCGCATCGACCACGGCTGGGCCAGGCGGACCAGGGCGTCGTAGATGGAGGTGTCGCCGTGCGGGTGGTAGGTGCCCATCACGTCGCCGACGACGCGGGCGCACTTGTAGAAGCCCTTCTCGGGCCGGTAGCCGCCGTCGTACATGGCGTACAGCACCCGGCGGTGCACCGGCTTGAGCCCGTCGCGCACGTCGGGCAGCGCACGCGAGACGATCACGCTCATCGCGTAGTCGAGGTACGAGCGCTGCATCTCGGTCTCGAGGCTGACCGGCTCCACCCGGAGTCCGGCGCTCTCGTCGACCACGGGGACGCCCGGGGCCGGCGCCAGGGGGCCGGGCGCGGCGTCGCCCTCGGTCGGGGCAGGGGTGGTCTCGTCGGCCATTACTGGTCAATCCCTTCGTTGAGCGGCGTACGGCCGACTCAGATGTCGAGGAAGCGGACGTCCTTGGCGTTGCGCTGGATGAACGAGCGCCGCGCCTCCACGTCCTCGCCCATCAGGATCGAGAACAGGTCGTCGGCGGCGGCCGCGTCGTCCAGCGTCACCTGGCGCAGCACCCGGTGGGCCTGGTCCATGGTGGTGACGCGCAGCTCCTCGGCGTTCATCTCGCCCAGACCCTTGAATCGCTGGACCGAGTCGTCCCTGATGCGCTTGCCCTGCTCGCGGCCCAGGCGGATCAGGCTGTCGCGCTCGCGGTCGGAGTAGGCGTACTCGAACTCGTCGCGCGACCACTTGATCTTGTAGAGCGGCGGCTGGGACAGGTAGACGTGGCCGGCCTCGACCAGCGGCCGCATGAAGCGGAACAGCAGCGTCAGCAGCAGGGTGTTGATGTGCTGGCCGTCGACGTCGGCGTCGGCCATCAGGATGATCTTGTGGTAGCGGAGCTTCTCGATGTCGAAGTCCTCGTGGATCCCGGTGCCGAAGGCCGAGATCAGCGCCTGGACCTCCTGGTTCTGCAGGACCTTGTCGATCCGCGCCTTCTCCACGTTCAGGATCTTGCCGCGGATCGGCAGGATGGCCTGGTACTGCGGATTGCGGCCGGACTTGGCGCTGCCGCCCGCGGAGTCGCCCTCGACGATGAAGATCTCGCACTTGGCCGGGTCGTTGGACTGGCAGTCGCTCAGCTTGCCCGGCAGCGAGGCCGTCTCCAGCAGGCCCTTGCGGCGGGTGAGGTCCCTCGCCTTGCGGGCCGCCACGCGCGCGGTGGCCGCCTGGATGCCCTTGCGGATGATGTCGGCGGCCTCGTTGGGGTTGCGGTCCAGCCAGTCGCCGAAGTGCTCGTGGACGATCTTCTGGACGAAGGTCTTGGCCTCGGTGTTGCCCAGCTTCGTCTTCGTCTGGCCCTCGAACTGCGGCTCGCCCAGCTTCACCGAGATGATCGCCGTCAGACCCTCGCGGATGTCCTCGCCCGTGAGGTTGTCGTCCTTCTCGCGCAGCAGCTTCCTGTCTCGGGCGTAGCGGTTGACCAGACCGGTCAGCGCGGCGCGGAAGCCCTCCTCGTGGGTACCGCCCTCGTGGGTGTGGATGGTGTTCGCGAAGCTGTAGACACCCTCGGTGTACTGGGTGTTCCACTGCATCGCGATCTCCACCGAGATCTTGCGCTCCTTGTCCTCCGCCTCGATGTCGATCACCGAGGGGTGGACGGGCTCGCCCTTGCGGGAGTTGAGGTGGCGGACGAAGTCCGAGATGCCGCCCTCGTAGTGGTAGCGGACGTGGCGGGGCTTGTCGTCCTCGGAGGTGTCCGCGGTGTCGGCCCCGGCCGTCTGCTTGGCCGCCGCCCGCTCGTCGGTCAGGGTGATCGTCAGACCGCGGTTGAGGAAGGCCATCTCCTGGAAGCGCCGCGAGAGCGTCTCGAAGGAGTAGTCGGTGGTGTCGAAGATGTCGCCGTCGGCCCAGAACGAGACCGTCGTACCGGTCTCGTCGGTGGCCTCGTGCCGCTGGAGGGGAGCGGTGGGCACGCCCATCTTGTAGTCCTGCGTCCAGCGATAGCCGTCGGTCTTCACCTCGACCGAGACCTTGGTGGACAGCGCGTTGACCACCGAGACGCCCACACCGTGCAGACCACCGGAGACCGCGTAGCCGCCGCCGCCGAACTTGCCGCCCGCGTGCAGCACCGTCAGCACGACCTCGACGGCCGGCTTGCCCTCGGAGGGCACGATGCCCACCGGGATGCCGCGGCCGTTGTCCACGACCCGGACGCCGCCGTCGGCCAGCAGCGTCACGTCGATGGTGTCCGCGTGGCCGGCCAGCGCCTCGTCGACGGAGTTGTCCACCACTTCCTGCACGAGGTGGTGGAGGCCGCGCTCACCGGTGGACCCGATGTACATGCCGGGCCGCTTGCGGACCGCGTCCAGGCCCTCCAGGACCGTGATCGCACTGGCGTCGTACGACGGCTCGCCGCCACCGGCTCCGGAGACGGACGGGGTCGCGGACGGGACAGGGGTCTCCTCGCCGGAGGCGGGGATGGTTTCGTTGGAGTTGCCGGAATCGGCCACGAAGCGCCCTTTCTGGCACAGCACAAGCCTTCCCCTGCGACCGGAGGGAAGAGCCCGGGAGACCTCCCGGAGACCCTGTCCGCACGGCAGGAGCGGCTGCGTCGTTCGACATGTTCCGCAGTAAGGCGGGTGTGTCTCCAGTCTACCGGTACCACTGACATCGATGGGGGTTTGCCGGTACCTGGGGCCGCATGTGCCGCCCTGAACCGGCCTCCGCCGACTCCCCATATGCGGGCCGGGCCCCCAGGACGCTCACGACGGCCCTCAGCGCCTCGGCATGTCAATGAACCGTCACTGTGAGCGCACTCACGGAACGAAGGCTCCCGCCCCTCCCCGCACGCCGGGTTTCCACGCTGGTCAGAGGCCTTTCCGCGGCAGCGAAGCGGCGCCTTCCGGGACCCGGGAGGGCACCGGGGGCGCGGGCGGCCCGCCGAGACCGCCCGTCAGCCGTAGGTGTCCCCCGGCCCCCGGCTGCCCGGAGCGCGCAGCCGGCCGTGCCGGGTGTCCGGCGCCTGCGGCCCCCGCACCCTGATCGACTTCACCGACCCCTGCCCGAGATCGGCGTTCAGCCGCGCCACCAGCTGCGGAGCCAGCAGCCGCACCTGCGTCGCCCACGCCGTCGAGTCGCAGCGCACCGACAGCACCCGCTCCCGCTCGTCGTAGGACTGCGGTACGCAGTGCCGCGCCAGCTCCGGACCCACCAACTCCGGCCAGCGGCCCATCACACCGCCGACCGCCATCGGCATCTCCCAGCCGCGCTCGGTCTTCAGCCGCTCGATCGCCGCCCCCAGCGGCAGCGGGTCACGGCCGTCCCGCCGCGCCCCGGACCGCAGGCCGCCGGTACGGGCCTGCCGCTTCTGCCGTGCCGCACCGCCGCGCGCCCGCGCCTGCTCGCGGGCCGCCCGCAGCGCCACCCTGGCCAGATCGATTCCCGACGGCTCGGCCGCCGGACCCGGAATCCGCACCTCCGCGGATTCCCCCCGCCCGCCCGCGGAGGGGACGGGAGGGCTCCCGGGCAGGCCGGAGAGCTCCTCCGGACGATCCTCACGCCTCACAACCGGGTCACCTCCCCGCCTCCGACCGCGTACCGGGCCCCCGCCAGCAGCTCGGGGACGTCCTCCTCCACGGCCGCCGTCACCAGCACCTGCTCACCGTGCGCCACCAGCTCCGCCAGCCGCTCCCGCCGCCTGGCGTCCAGCTCGGCGAAGACGTCGTCGAGCACCAGCACCGGCTCGTTGCCCTCGCCGCGCAGCAGGTCGTACGAGGCCAGCCGCAGCGCCAGGGCATACGACCACGACTCCCCGTGGCTCGCGTACCCCTTCGCCGGCAACTCCCCCAGTCTCAGCACGAGATCGTCACGGTGCGGACCCACCAGCGTCACACCGCGCTCGATCTCCTGGCGGCGCGCCTCGGACAGCGCGGCCAGCAGCCCCTCGTACAGCTCCTCGCGCGTACCGCCCTCAACCGGCGAGCGGTACTCCAGCACCACCGGGCCGCCGCCCGGGGCCAGCCGCTCGTACGCCTTGTCCGCCAGCGGTCCCAGCGCCGCCACCAGCGACATCCGGTGCGCCAGCAACTCCGCCCCGGCACGGGCCAGATGCTGGTCCCACACGTCCAGGGTGGACAGCGCCCCGCCGCCGGAGGCGCCACCGTGCCGGCGCGCCATCGCGGCCGTCTTCAGCAGAGTGTTGCGCTGCCTGAGCACCCGGTCGTAGTCCGACCGCACCCCCGCCATCCGCGGCGAGCGCGCCGTCACCAGCTCGTCCAGGAAACGGCGGCGCTCCCCGGGATCGCCCTTCACCAGCGCCAGGTCCTCCGGGGCGAACAGCACCGTGCGCACGATGCCCAGCACATCCCTCGGCCTGACCTGCGAGGACCGGTTGATCCGCGCCCGGTTGGCCCGCCCCGGGTTCAGCTCCAGCTCCACCAGCTGCTGCCGCTCCCCCTGCCGCACCACCGCCCGCACCACAGCGCGCTCGGCGCCCTGCCGCACCAGCGGAGCGTCGGAGGAGACCCGGTGGCTGCCCAGCGTCGCGAGGTAGCCGACCGCCTCGACGAGATTGGTCTTGCCC
Source organism: Streptomyces sp. ICN903 (assembly GCF_022015835.1). Lineage (NCBI taxonomy): Bacteria > Bacillati > Actinomycetota > Actinomycetes > Kitasatosporales > Streptomycetaceae > Streptomyces > Streptomyces sp. ICN903. The sequence continues at coordinate 11,925 of NZ_JAKMAY010000115.1, forward strand.
TGGCCGTTCGGACCGACGAAAGCGGTGACGCCCGGATCGAGCGGAACCTCGATCCGGGCGTAGGACCGGAAGTCGGCCAGCGACAGATGCGTGACGTGCATCGGATCCGCTTCGGGGCCGGTCAGCCGCCGACGGGCGGGTCGACGTCCGCGCCCGGCGCGTCGGCGCCCTTCTCCCCACCGGCCGCGGCGGTCACCGCGTGGCCGCCGAACTGGTTGCGCAGCGCGGCGATCATCTTCATCTGCGGGGAGTCGTCCTGGCGCGAGGAGAAGCGGGCGAACAGCGACGCGGTGATCGCGGGCAGCGGCACGGCGTGGTCGATCGCCGCCTCCACCGTCCACCGGCCCTCGCCGGAGTCGGCCGCGTAGCCGCGCAGCGCTCCCAGGTGCTCGTCGTCGTCCAGCGCGCGGACGGCCAGGTCCAGCAGCCAGGAGCGGATGACGGTGCCCTCCTGCCAGGAGCGGAAGACCTCGCGGACGTCGGTGACGGCCTCGGCCGCCTCCAGCAGCTCCCACCCCTCGGCGAAGGCCTGCATCATCGCGTACTCGATGCCGTTGTGGACCATCTTCGCGAAGTGGCCCGCGCCCACCTTGCCCGCGTGCACGGAGCCGAACTCGCCCTCCGGCTTGAGGGCGTCGAAGACCGGCTGCACCTTCGCGACGTGCTCGGCGTCGCCGCCGTACATCAGCGCGTAGCCGTTCTCCAGGCCCCACACTCCGCCGGAGACGCCGCAGTCCACGAAGCCGATGCCCTTGGCCGCCAGCTCCTCGGCGTGCCGCTCGTCGTCCGTCCAGCGGGAGTTCCCGCCGTCCACGACCACGTCGCCGGGGGAGAGCAGCTCACCCAGCGCGTCGATCGTCGACTGCGTCGGGCCGCCGGCCGGGACCATGACCCACACCACCCGCGGGGCCTTCAGGGAGTCCACGAGCTCCTCGAGGCTCTGGACGTCGGCGAGGTCGGGGTTGCGGTCGTATCCGACGACGGTGTGGCCTGCGCGGCGGATGCGCTCGCGCATGTTGCCGCCCATCTTGCCGAGACCGACGAGACCGAGCTCCATCAGGGGGCCTTTCTTCGGTGTCCTGGTGTTGCGTACCCGGGTACGAGCCTACGACGGAGGGGGCGGCGCACAGCTGCGGGCACACTCCGCTCGTATGCGCGCGGACCGGGCCGCGGACGGCTCCGGAAGGCCCTCCCCGATCTCCCGGCCCCGGCCCGGCAGCCGCACCCGTGCGAGGGACGTCCCTCGCGCACCCGGCCGAGCGCCCCTCGCGAGCACACCCGGCCGCCCGCCACCGGCCTCAGCCCGACAGCCGCACCGGCATGATCAGGTACTTGTACGCCTCGTCCGCCTCCGCGTCCACCGCCGGCCTGCCGCTCAGCAGCGCGGGCTTGGTCGAGGTGGTGAAGGAGAGCTGTGCGACCGGGGCGTCGATGGCGCTCAGACCCTCCAGCAGGAAGCCCGGGTTGAAGGCGATCGAGATGTCGTCGCCCTCCAGCTGCGCGTCCACACGCTCCACAGCCTGTGCGTCGTCGCTGGATCCCGCCTCCAGGATCAGCACCCCCTGCTCGAAGGTGAGCCGCACCGGGGTGTTCCGCTCGGCCACCAGGGACACGCGCTTGACCGCCTCCACGAAGGGGGCCGTCTCGATCACCGCGACGGAGTTGAACTCCGTCGGGAAGAGCGTGCGGTACTTCGGCAGGTCGCCCTCGAGCAGCCGCGTCGTGGTCCGCCGCCCGTTGCCCTCGAAACCGATCAGGCCCTCGCCCGCGCCGGAGCCCGACAGCGCCAGCGTCACGTTGTCGCCGCCGCTGAGGGACTTCGCCGTGTCCAGCAGGGTCTTGGCCGGGACCAGGGCCACCGCGGAGGCGTCCGGCGTCTCCGGCTTCCACAGGAACTCGCGGACCGCGAAGCGGTAGCGGTCGGTGGACGCCAGGGTGACGGTGTCGCCCTCGATCTCGATGCGCACGCCGGTGAGCACCGGCAGGGTGTCGTCGCGTCCGGCCGCGATGGCGACCTGGGCCGCCGCGGCGGCGAAGACCTCGCCGGGGACCGTGCCGGTCGCGCTCGGCATCTGGGGAAGCGCCGGGTACTCCTCCACAGGCAGTGTGTGGAGTGTGAACCGCGAGGATCCGCAGACGACGCTCACCCGTACACCGTCTGTGGAAATCTCCACCGGGCGGTTGGGGAGGGCTCGCGAGATGTCGGCCAGCAGGCGGCCGGAGACGAGGACGGTGCCGTCCTCCTCCACATCGGCCTCCACCGAGACCCGCGCCGAGACCTCGTAGTCGAAACCGGACAGGCTCAGCGAGCCCTCCTCGGCCTTCAGCAGCAGCCCCGCGAGGACCGGCACCGGGGGCCGGGCCGGCAGGCTGCGGGCCGCCCAGGCCACCGCCTCCGCGAGGACGTCGCGCTCCACCCGGATCTTCACTTAAGCCGCCTCCCGCTGTTGCTGGCTGCTCGCCTTGCTGGTCTTCGTCGTCGGCTTGTCGCCGGGGACCAGTCTGACGCACCCGGCTGACAGCCGGGGCGGGTCGGGGTCAAGTCGAGGGGAGGGGCGCGGAGCGCGGTCGGGCCGAGTTGTGCACAGGGCCCGTTTCCGATCGAAGTCAGCCCTTTATCTCCGTGGTCGTAGTAGTAGGGCCTGTGGAAACCGGGGATAACTCGATCCGCGCAGGTCAGACAGGAGATTTTGTCCACCGGCCCTGTGGGTGGGGACGTGGACGAACAGGGGGGTGCTGTGGACGCCGGAAAGTTCTGCACATCCCGTGCACAGCGATCCGGGACTTCTCCCCAGGGCCGCCCACAGTTTTACCCACCTTCTCAACAGCCCAACCCAGCCCCTCGGTGTGACGCCTTTCACACGGAGGGGTGACATCGCGCGCCATGTTGTCGAACAGTGGACAGCCCTGTGGAGAAGCTGGTGAAAGCTGTGCACAACGCGGCCGAGGCTGTGGGTGGGCGGTGGACAATCCGATCTGCCGTTTGTGGGCGCATTCGGAATCCACAGCCTGTGGACAACTTCTGACCACAGATCCCCAGGCACCTGACCAGGCTCGTTCGATCACCGAGCGGTGTGCCTGTGGACGCTATCTGGACAACCCGGCGGTCCCCAGAGTGTGGACGGAAGAAAGTCGGTGAATCTGTGGATCACTCTTCTTCCCGGCTGTGGATTCGAACAGCGAGAAGCCCCCGGGAGGGACCTCCTCGGGGGCTTCTCGCCGTCGGGGCGGCCGGGGCGGCCGGGGCGGCCGGTGCGGCGTGTACGGCCGGCGTGGTCCGCGCGGCCGCACACGGCGGCGGGCGCGGCGGCGGGCGCGGCGGCGGGCGCGGCGGCGGGCGCGGCGGAGTCAGGCGTTCTTGATGCGGTTGGTCAGCTCGGTGACCTGGTTGTAGATGGACCGCCGCTCGGCCATCAGCGCGCGGATCTTGCGGTCGGCGTGCATGACGGTGGTGTGGTCCCGGCCGCCGAACTGGGCGCCGATCTTCGGCAGCGACAGATCGGTCAGCTCGCGGCACAGGTACATGGCGATCTGCCGCGCGGTGACCAGGACGCGGCTGCGCGAGGAGCCGCACAGGTCGTCCACCGTCAGCCCGAAGTAGTCGGCCGTCGACGCCATGATGTTGGCCGCGGTGATCTCCGGGGCGGCGTCCTCGCCGCCGGGGATGAGGTCCTTCAGCACGATCTCGGTCAGGCCCAGGTCGACGGGCTGCCGGTTGAGGCTGGCGAAGGCCGTGACCCGGATCAGCGCGCCCTCCAGCTCGCGGATGTTGCGCGAGATCCGCGAGGCGATGAACTCCAGCACCTCCGGCGGCGCGTTCAGCTGCTCCTGGACGGCCTTCTTGCGCAGGATCGCGATGCGCGTCTCCAGCTCCGGCGGCTGGACGTCGGTGATCAGCCCCCACTCGAAGCGGTTGCGCAGCCGGTCCTCCAGGGTGACCAGCTGCTTGGGCGGCCGGTCGGAGGAGAGCACGATCTGCTTGTTGGCGTTGTGGAGGGTGTTGAAGGTGTGGAAGAACTCCTCCTGGGTGGACTCCTTGCTCGCCAGGAACTGGATGTCGTCGACCAGCAGGATGTCCATGTCGCGGTAGCGCTTGCGGAACGCGTCCGCCTTGCCGTCGCGGATGGAGTTGATGAACTCGTTGGTGAACTCCTCCGAGCTCACGTACCGCACCCGGGTGCCCGGGTAGAGGCTGCGGGCGTAGTGCCCGATGGCGTGCAGCAGGTGGGTCTTGCCCAGCCCGGACTCGCCGTAGATGAACAGCGGGTTGTACGCCTTGGCCGGCGCCTCGGCCACGGCCACCGCGGCGGCGTGCGCGAAGCGGTTGGAGGCGCCGATGACGAAGGTGTCGAAGAGGTACTTCGGATTCAGCCGGGCCGTCGGCTCGCCGGGGCCGGTCGCGGGCGCGGGCTGCGCCGCGAGCGGACCGGGAGCGCCGCTGGGAGCCGGGAGCTGCTGGGGATCGGGGCGGCCGGTGCCCCGGGAGCCGTCGTAGCGCGGCACCGGCGGCTGGTCGTAGGGGGAGGCGTGGTGCCGGCCGTCGTAGGAGGGCGGCTCGTACGACGGGCTCTGCGACTGGTACGGGTCGCGCGGCGGCTGCCAGGCGTCGGGGTCCTGGGGCCGGGGCCAGGACCCGGGCTGGTGCTGCTGGGGGGCGTGCGGATAGTCCGGGTAAGCGGGCCGTGCGCTGGGCAGCTCGAGTTCCTGCTGCCGGTCCTCGTGCCGGGGGTCGCCGTGCCGGGGATCGCCGTGCTGGGGGCCGCCGTGCCGGGGGTCGCCGTGCCGGGGGTCGTGCTG
>NZ_JAKMAY010000116.1:0-6853 GCF_022015835.1 Streptomyces sp. ICN903
GCCCCCGTCTCCTGCTTGCCCTCCATCGGCCTGCCTCCGGTCGGTGTGCTCCACGACCGGGGGCGGGTGCCCGGACCGGCGCCGTTCACACCGCCCGGCCGGGTGCGCGGGAAGGCGGCGGCCAGAGGCTAGGAGGACACCATCTCCAGCAGCCTGGTGACCGTGCGCCAGTTGCGGCCGGTGACGGTCGTGCCCCGGCAGGCCGTCTCCAGCGCGCCGGGCAGCTTGCTGCGGCCCATGCCGTCCGGGAACCAGCAGTACAGCTCGCGCTCCCCCACCCGGAACTCGTCGGGCGCGTACGCCGCCGCGTCCACCGCCGCCAGGCGCCCGCGGTCCGGTTCACGGCCGAGGAAGAGGACCAGCAGCTTGGCCGGGTCGGTGTCGGCGGCCGGGTACGGGCAGGCGTCGGCCGCCGCGCGCAACTCGCCGGCGGTGCGGACCAGGCAGGAGACGGTGAAGCCGAAGCGGCCGGCGATCGCCGCCTCCAGCTCGGCCGCCAGCTCGCCGGTGTCCCGGCGGCCGGCGGTGAAGACGGCGTTCCCGCTGTTGACGTAGGTGCGCACGTCCTCCCAGCCGAGCCCCGCCATCACCTCGCGCAGCTCGGCCATGGGCACCTTCTTGCTCCCGCCGACGTTGATCCCGCGCAGCAGCGCCGCGTACCTCTCCGGCCGTCCCGTCATGCCCGGCAGCCTAGTGCCGGGGTGCGACAGCGCCTGCCGGGGCGCGGCGGCACGGGCACGGCGGGCCCGGCCGGGTCAGGACACCGGCCGGGAGTCGGCCCACACCGACTCCATCTCCTCGCGGTAGAGGTGGAACAGCCCGCCCTCGGCGCCCTCCCCCTGCGGGCCACCCTGGACGGTCCCGCCCTGGACGATGTCCCGGCCGCCGCCGCGCAGCACGAAGACCGGGGCCTCCATCCCCCGGATGCGGCGCAGGTAGGACTGGACCACCGCGATGCCGTCCGGCCCGTCGCCGTCGACGAGGTAGGCGGTGAAGCGCGGGGTCTCGTCGAAGACGTGGATCTGGAAGGCGCCGGCGTCCCGCAGCCGGGAGCGCACCCGCCGCATGTGGAGGATGTTCATCTCCACCGAACGGCTCAGCTCGCCCTTCTTCAGCCCCAGCTCCCGCTCCCGGCGGCGCACCGCGCTGCTGGCCGGGTTGAGGAAGAGCAGCCGCACCCGGCAGCCGGACTCGGCCAGCCGCACCAGACGGCGCCCGGAGTAGTTCTGGACCAGCAGGTTCAGTCCTATGCCGATGGCGTCCAGCCGGCGCGCTCCGCCGAACAGGTCCTCGGCCGGGAGCTGGCGCTGCAGGCGCACCCGGTCCGGGTGGACGCCGACGACGTCGGCGAAGCGGTCGCCGACCAGTTCCTCCACCGCGTCCACCGGCAGCCGGTGGACGGAGGGGATGTCGCGGCCGGCGCCCAGCAGGTCCAGCAGCCGGGCCGAAATCCGCTCGGCCTGGGCGAGGACGGCCGGGGACAGCGCGCGGTTGCGCGCCACCGCGCTGCGGGCGACCTCCAGCTCGTCCAGGGCCAGCTCCAGCTCGCGCCGCCCGTCGAAGTAGGGCTCGAAGCAGGGCCAGTGCTGCACCACCAGCTCGCGCAGCTGCGGCAGGGTCAGGAAGGACAGCAGGGTGTCGTCGGCCGGGTCGAGCAGATAGCCCTTGCGGCGGCTGACCTCGCGTACGGCCGCGGCCCGCTGGACCCATTCCTGCCCGGTCGGGCCGGCCGCCGCCACGACCCACTCCTCGCCGTGCACCGGCTCGTAGATCGGCCGCAGCACCGCCGCGACCACGGCGCGCAGCCGCTGCTCGACGAGATTGAGCCAGATGTAGGCCCGTCCCGCCCGCTGGGCGCGCAGCCGAACCTCGGCCCACTCCTCGGCGCCCCAGGCGAGGTCCGCGCCGATCTCCATCGGCCGGGCCAGGGAGACCGTGCCGGGCGGCACCGCTCCGGGCGCCCCGGCGGCACCGCTCTCGCCGCCCCCGTCCCCCGAGGGAAGCTCAAGCCCTCCCGAGCCCACCTGCGCACCGCCTTCCGGACCTGCTGTTCGATCAAGGAGCCTACTGCCCTCCCGGGAGGGGACGCAGCAGTATCCCGCCACCAAGTTCCTTTCTCCGTACGCTCATCCGGGGGAAGATGGATGCTGCGCCCATCCGGTGCCCGTCTCCCGCACCAGTACTGCGCAAGGATGCAGCGAAAACGGGTAACGGGTAGAGACCGCGACAGGAAGAGTCGACATGCAGGTCTGGCCTGGACGGGCTTATCCCCTCGGCGCCACGTACGACGGGGCCGGGACGAACTTCGCCGTGTTCTCGGAGGCGGCGGAGCGCATCGAACTGTGCCTGCTGCACGACGACGGGTCGGAGACGGCGATCGAGCTGCGCGAGTCCGACGCGTTCGTGCGGCACGCCTACCTGCCGGGCGTCATGCCCGGCCAGCGCTACGGCTTCCGCGTGCACGGGCCGTACGAGCCGGAGAAGGGAAAGCGCTGCAACAGCGCCAAGCTGCTGCTGGACCCCTACGCCAGGGCGATGAGCGGCGCCATCGACTGGGACGAGGCGGTCTACGGCTACCACTTCGACGAACCCGAACGGCGCAACGACCTGGACTCCGCCCCGCACACCATGGCGTCGGTGGTGGTCAACCCCTACTTCGACTGGGGCGACGACCGGCCCCCGCGCACCGACTACCACCAGACGGTCATCTACGAGGCCCACGTCAAGGGCCTGACGATGCTCCATCCGGAGCTGCCCGAGGACCTGCGCGGCACCTACGCGGCGCTGGGCCACCCGGCGATCGTCGAGCACCTGACGAAGCTGGGGGTGACCGCGCTGGAGCTGATGCCGGTCCACCAGTTCGTCACCGACCACCGGCTGGCCGACGCCGGGCTGGCGAACTACTGGGGCTACAACACCATCGGCTTCTTCGCCCCGCACAACGCCTACGCCTCCTGGGGCGACCGGGGCCAGCAGGTGCTGGAGTTCAAGCAGGCGGTCAAGGCGCTGCACCAGGCCGGCATCGAGGTGATCCTCGACGTGGTCTACAACCACACCGCCGAGGGCAACCACCTGGGGCCGACCCTGTCCTTCCGGGGCCTGGACAACGCCTCGTACTACCGGCTCACCGACGACCCCCGGTACTACATGGACACCACCGGCACCGGCAACTCGCTGCTGATGCGCTCCCCGCACGTCCTGCAGCTGATCATGGACTCGCTGCGCTACTGGGTCACCGAGATGCACGTGGACGGCTTCCGCTTCGACCTGGCGGCCACCCTGGCCCGCCAGTTCCACGAGGTGGACCGGCTGTCGTCGTTCTTCGACCTGGTGCAGCAGGATCCGGTGGTCAGCCAGGTGAAGCTGATCGCCGAGCCGTGGGACGTGGGCGAGGGCGGCTACCAGGTGGGGAACTTCCCGCCGCTGTGGACGGAGTGGAACGGCCGCTACCGCGACACCGTGCGGGACCTGTGGCGGGGCGAGCCGCGCACGCTGGCGGAGTTCGCCTCCCGGCTGACCGGCTCCTCCGACCTGTACCAGGACGACGGGCGACGCCCGCTGGCATCGATCAACTTCGTCACCTGCCACGACGGCTTCACCCTGCACGACCTGGTGTCGTACAACGACAAGCACAACGAGGCCAACGGCGAGGGCAACCGGGACGGCGAGAGCCACAACCGCTCGTGGAACTGCGGGGTGGAGGGGGACACGGACGACGAGGACGTCCTGGCGCTGCGCGGGCGGCAGATGCGCAACTTCATCGCCACCCTGCTGCTCTCCCAGGGCGTGCCGATGCTCAGCCACGGCGACGAGTTCGCCCGCACCCAGAAGGGCAACAACAACGCCTACTGCCAGGACGGCGAGCTGTCGTGGGTGCACTGGCCCGAGCCGGGCGAGAAGCATCCGCTGTGCGAGTTCGTGCAGGCCATGGTGGGCATGCGCCGCGACCACCCGGCCTTCCGGCGGCGGCGCTTCTTCCACGGGCGGCCGGTGGAGGGCACCCACGACGAGCTGTCCGACATCGCCTGGTTCACCCCCGAGGGCGAGGAGATGACCCAGCGGGACTGGCAGGAGGCCCAGGCCAGGGCGCTGACGGTGTTCCTCAACGGCAACGCGATCTCCGAGCCCGGCGAGCGCGGCGAGCGGATCACCGACGACTCCTTCCTGCTGATGTTCAACGCGCAGCCGACCCCGCGCAGGTTCACCGTGCCGGTGGACCACGGGCGGGAGTGGCAGGTGGTGGTGGACACCTCGCGGGAGGACGGGGTGCCGCCGGGCACCGGCCCCCTGGTGAGAGCGGGCTCCCGGATCACCCTGGTGGACCGCAGCCTGACGGTGCTCCAGCGTCCCGCCTGACCGGCCCCCGACCGGCCCCGCGCGCCCCGGGCCCGACCGGCCCCGCACGCCCTCCCCGGGCGGGGGATGTCGCCCGACAGGCGGCGGGTTCGGCGGGCACCCGGAGGGAACATGCACCACATGTCCCCTCAGTCCCCTGTCGTGCCCGCCGTGCCGACCGCCACCTACCGGCTCCAGCTGCAGCCCGGCTTCCCGTTCTCCGCCGCCGAGAGGGCCGTGCCGTACCTGGCCTCGCTCGGGGTCTCGCACCTCCACCTGTCCCCGGTGCTGGAGGCCGCCCCCGGCTCCGCCCACGGCTACGACGTGACCGGGCACACCCGGGTCCGCGAGGAGCTGGGTGGCGAGGAGGGGCTGCGGTCGCTGTCGCGCGCCGCGCGGGAGCACGGCATGGGCATCGTGGTGGACATCGTCCCCAACCACATGGGCGTCCCCGTCCCCGAACGGCTCAACGAGGCGCTGTGGGAGGTGCTGCGCGAGGGGCCGGCCTCCCCGTACGCGCGCTGGTTCGACATCGACTGGGAGGCGGGCGGCGGCCGCATGCTGCTGCCGGTGCTGGGCGGGCGGCTGGGCGATGAGCTGGGGGCGCTGACGGTCAAGGGCGGCGTCCTGGCCTACCACGACCACCGCTTCCCGCTGCGCGAGGGCACCGAGCACCTGCCGCTGCCCGAGCTGCTGGACGCCCAGCACTACCGGCTGGCCTGGTGGCGGCTGGCCCGCACCGAGCTGAACTACCGGCGCTTCTTCACCATCGCCGACCTGATCGGGGTGCGCGTGGAGGACCCGGAGGTCTTCGCCGCCACCCACGCGTGCGTACTGCGGCTGCTGCGCGAGGGCGTGGTACACGGCCTGCGGGTCGACCACCCGGACGGGCTGGCCGACCCGGGCGCGTACCTGCTGCGGCTGGAGGAGGAGAGCGGCCGGGCCTGGACGGTGGTGGAGAAGATCCTCGGCCCCCGCGAGCGGCTGCCGGTGTCCTGGCCGGTGGCCGGGACGACCGGGTACGACGCGCTGCACCGTATCGACGGCCTCTTCGTCGACCCGGACGGGCTGGCGGAGCTGTCCGCCCTCTACCGCGGCTTCACCGGCGCCGCGCCGGACGCGGGCGGCGAGTGGGGGCCGACCGTGCGGCGGGCCGCCCGGGAGGTGGTCGCCCACGACCTGGCCGCCGAGGTCGGGCGGCTGACCCGCACCGCCGCCGCCGTGTGCGAGGCCGCCCCCGGCCTGGCGCTGCGCGACCACGCGCCCTGGGCGCTGCGCACCGCGATCGAGGAGGTGCTGGCACGGGTGCCGGTGTACCGGCCGTACGTCACCGCGGGCGGCCCGGTGGGCGCGGAGGACCGGGCGATGCTGGAGGAGGCGGCCGAGGGCGCGCGGGCGGCGTTCGCGGTGCCGCAGGAGGCCGCGGCGGTGGACGTGGTGCGGGACCTGGCGCTGGGCCGGTTGGGGGACGGCGAGGCCCAGCGGGACTTCTGCGCACGGTTCGCGCAGGTCTGCGCGGCGCTGCGGGCCAAGTCGGAGGAGGACACCGCCTTCTACCGCTACGCGCCGCTGCTGTCGGCCGCCGAGGTGGGCGGGGATCCGGGCAGTCCGCAGGTGGCGCCGGAGGAGTTCCACGCGTACTGCGCCCGGCTCCAGCGCGACTGGCCGGCCACCGGCACCGTGCTGTCGACGCACGACACCAAGCGCAGCGCGGACGTACGGGCGGCGCTCGCGGTGCTGACGGAGTGTCCCGGGCGGTGGGCGGAGCTGCTGGAGCGGGTGACGCGGGAGACGCTGCGCGCCTCCGGGGTGGAGGCCCCGGACCGCCACGTGGCGTGGGTGGCGTGGCAGACGGCGTACGGCATGGGCTTCCCCTACCAGGAGCGGCTGGTGCCCGCGCTGCTGAAGGCGGTGCGGGAGGCCGGGCTGCGCACCACGTGGACGGAGCGGGACGCGGCGTACGAGGAGGCCGTCGAGCGCTTCGCGGTGGCGGGACCGGGCGGACCGCCGCTGTACACGGTGGCACAGTTCGCGCGGGGGCTGGCCGGTCCGGTGCGGGCCAACGTGCTCGGCGCGGCGCTGCTGCATCTGACCATGCCGGGCGTGCCGGACCTCTACATGGGCACCGAGCGGGTGTACGCCGCGCTGGTCGATCCCGACAACCGGCGGCTGCCGGACTTCCCGCCCTTCGCGCGGGAAGCGCCTGAGGAGACCTCGGAGGCCCGCCAGGAGGCCGCGGCCTGGCTGCCGGATTCCCTGTCCGAGGAGAAGCGGGCCCTGACCGGGGCGGCGCTGCGGCTGCGGCGGGAGCACCCGGGTTGGTTCGGCGCGAAGGCCTCGTACGAGCCGCTGCGGGCCGCGGGGCCGGCGGCCGGGCACTGTGTGGCGTACGCGCGCTCGGGCGAGGTGGTCTGCGTCGCGACCCGGCTCTCGCTGCGGCTGGCGGAGGCGGGCGGCTGGCGGGAGACCGCCCTGGAGCTGCCGCCGGGGCGGTGGCGGGACCTGCTGGGCGGCCGGG
>NZ_JAKMAY010000116.1:6863-16680 GCF_022015835.1 Streptomyces sp. ICN903
TTGGGGAGCGCGGGGCTGGCGGAGCTGCTGGACGGGCGGCCGGTGGCGCTGCTGGTGCGCGGCTGAGGCCGCCGGGGCCGGCGTCGCCATCCCTTCGGTCACGGGCGGCGCCGCTCCCGCGGTAGGGAATTTCCGTCGCGATGTGAACGGAGCATTTACACCCACCGGCCCCCGCGCTACCTTCACCTGGAGATGGGAGCGCTCCCATCAGTCACAGTCACACCCCCACACGTGCTTGAAGGGACCTCCGGCACGATGACGACACGCTTAGAGGGCATGCCGGCCGTGAATGGCATGTCCACACCAAAGACGAGCCGCCCCCGCAGAGGCGTCCTGCTGACGCTGCTGGCCGCACTGCCGGCCCTGTGCCTGGTGTTCTTCCTCCCCGCGGGCAAGGCCCAGGCCCACGGCGCGCCCATGAACCCGGGCAGCCGCACCTATCTGTGCTGGGAGAACGCCCACACCTCCTCCGGCGCGCTCCAGCCGGACAACCCCGCCTGCGCGGACGCCCTGGCCCAGGGCGGGTCCACCCCGTTCTACAACTGGTTCGCCGTGCTCCGCTCCGACGGCGCCGGGCGCACCGAGGGCTTCATCCCCGACGGCGAACTGTGCAGCGGCGGCACCGGCGGCCCGTACGACTTCACCGCCTTCAACCAGGCCCGCTCCGACTGGCCGTACACCCGGCTGACCTCCGGCGCCCAGATGCGGTTCGCCTACAACGCGTGGGCCGCCCACCCGGGCACCTTCCACCTCTACGTCACCAAGGACGGCTACGACCCGAACCAGCCGCTGGGCTGGGACGACCTGGAGGAGCAGCCCTTCGACTCGGTGACCGACCCGCAGTTGTCCGGCTCGGTCGGCACCATCGACGGCAAGTACACCTGGACCAGCGCCCTCCCGGCGAACAAGAGCGGCCGCCACATCATCTACATGGTGTGGTCGCGCTCTGACAGCAACGAGACCTTCTACAGCTGCTCCGACGTCGTCTTCGACGGCGGCAACGGCGAGGTCGTCTTCCCCGGTTCGGAAGGCGGCGAGGACCCGGGCGACCCCGGTGAGGAGCCGACCGACCCCGGTGAGGAGCCGACCGACCCCGGTGAGGAGCCGACCGACCCGGGCACGGCCTCCTGCACCGCCGCCATCCGCAAGGTCAACGACTGGGGCAGCGGCCACCAGGGCGAGGTGACCGTCACCAACCGCGGCGACACCACCCTGAGCGGCTGGACGGTCCACTTCGAACTGGCCTCCGGCCAGCGGGTCGACAGCCTGTGGAACGCCTCGCCCACCTACGACGGCTCCAACGTCTACGCCCAGAGTCAGCAGGGCTCGACTCTGGCACCGGGGCAGTCGGCGACCTTCGGCTACGTGGTGAACGGCGGAGCCGGTAACCCGTCCGCACCGCACTGCATGCCGCGCTGAGCGCGGCGCCCGCCCTCCGCGGGCACCGGTTGAGAGGTGGGGCGGGTCAGCGGCTGCCGAGGCGGAAGCCGACCCGCCCGAACCTCACATGATCCCCCGGACGCACGCTCACCGATCCGGTCACCCGGCGGCCGTTGACCCACGTGCCGTTGGACGAACCCAGATCGCGCAGTGTCCAACCCCGCGCCGAGCTGTGCAGCTGGGCGTGCGTCCGGGACACCGTCTCGTCGTTCAGCCGCAGCACCGAACCGGGCGCACGTCCGATGCTCATCGGATACGGGCCGGGCGCGGGCAGCATCAGCTCCGGCAGCCGGGCCGTCCGCCAGGCCCACCGCAGCCTCCCCGGCAGCGCCGAGACCACGCCGACGAACCTGATGAGCGCCGGCTCCGGCGGCCGGGGGCGCAGGTCGTGCACCGCCGCTTCGATCTCGTCGAAGCGGCGGGCGGTGAGGATCAGATCCATCCGGTGCTCGAACGTCCCGCTCGACACCCGTCCCTCGGCCGCGCTCTCGCGCAGCACCTCCATGGCGCGTTCCCGGTCCTCCTCCGACGGACGCGGCGGAACTGCCCGGGACTCCACAGATGCCATGACCCGTCATTCTCCGGACCCGCCCGGAAGCTGTCCAGCCCGCTCCGGGCGAAGCCGCGGGGGCCCGGGCGGCTCAGAGCCGGCCGAGGTCGACCTTCACGGGGAAGGGCGCCGAGACCCTGACCTCGCCGGTGAAGACCTCACCGTCCCGATAGACCCCGGCGGCCGGGTCGAGGACGTGGGTGTACACCAGCGGGACCCCGGTTGCGGCCTGCTCGACCCTCCAGTAGAAGGCGATGCCGGCCCTGGCGTACTGCTCCGCCGTGATCTGCTCGTGCATCCACGCCGGAGCCACCGGCTCGGCGGTCATGGGCACCTCCCGCACCTGCGTGGCGGACCTGGGCTTGCCGGGCCCGAGCCTACTGTCTTCCGCCCTCCCGGCACCCGGGCCGGAAAACGCGTGGACGCCCGATGGGCCGCCGGGCTACGGTGCGCTCACGCCCCTGGGCCGGAAGAGGAGGTGAGAGCCGTGCACGCTGCATGTACCCCTGCCGTCACGCGCTTCCGCCCCGTCCGCCGGGCGTTCCTTCCCTGACCGGGAGCGCGGCGGTGTCCGTGTCCTCCGCGAAGGAACCACATCATGACCTCTCCGGCCTCCACGGTCGTCCGCGCGCTCGCCGAGGGCGAGGCGCGCGAGCTGTTCACCTCCCTGCCCGACCCGACCGCCTCCCTGGTCGGCCGCTCCCTGCTGGGGCGGCCGTACACCACCGTCGCCGAGGGCGGCGAGTACCGTCCCGAGTGGACCTGGGTGGCCCTGCGCGACGGCGAGGTGGTCGCGCGCGCCGCCTTCTGGGGCGGGCCCGGCGACACCGAGCCGATCGTGCTCGACTGGTTCGACTTCACCGACCGCGACGCCGCGGTGGAGCTGCTGCGGCGCGTCCCGCTGCGTGCCGAGTACGAGCTGATGCTGCCGCCCGGCTGGCGCGGCCGGGAGGAGGTGCGGGCCGCCGCCGAGGCCCGCATCGAGGCGGCCGGGGCCGCCGGTTACGCGTTCCTGGTGGAGCGCCTGCGCTACCTCTGGACCCCGGAGTGCGGGCTGCCCGGGCGCCCCGGCCGGCTGGAGTTCCGCCCGGTGCCGGACGGCGAGGCGGGCGACGAGGAGGTCCTGGAGGTGCTGCGCCGCATCCACTCGGCCACCCTGGACGCGCACGCCCTCCGTGCGATCGCCGCCGGCGGCGTGGAGCGCGCCGCGCGGGAGGAGCTGGACTTCTTCCGCTGGTGCTCCTCGCCGCGTGAGTGGTGGCGGCTGGCGTACACGCCGCGGGGCGAGCTGGTGGGCCTTCAGGTCCCCGCGCGCAACCCCTCCGGTCCCTGCGTCGGGTTCATCGGGGTGGTGCCCGGACAGCGCGGCCGCGGGTACGCCTACGACCTGCTGGTGGAGTGCACCCGTCAGCTCGTCGCCGAGGGGGCCGGTGCGATCGCGGCGGCCACCGACGTGGGCAACACCCCGATGGCCGCCCACTTCGCCCGTGCCGGGTATCCGGTGGTGCAGCGCCGCGTCTGCATGGGCCGCGCAGCAAGCTGAAACCCGCCGAAACGGGCATGCTGGAGCTCTGAGGTGCCGTCGGCCTAAGGAGATCTGCGGTGTTGTTCGAGGTGTGGGCGCCACACGCGCGACGGGTCGTGCTGCACGCTGGGGGCGAGGAGCACCCCATGCACCGCGACCCGGAGCGCGAGGGGTGGTGGCGGGCCGAGGCGTCCGCCGGGCACGGGACCCGCTACGGCTTCGCGGTCGACGACGGGCCCGTCCTGCCCGACCCCCGCGCCCGCCGGCTGCCCGAGGGCCCCGACGGGCTCGCCGCGGTGGTGGACCGGGAGGCGTACGTCTGGCGGCACGACTGGGAGGGGCGCGGCCTGGACGGCGCGGTCCTGTACGAGCTGCACGTCGGCACCTTCACCGAGGCGGGCACCTTCGACGCGGCGGCCGGCCGGCTGGGCCACCTGGCCGACCTGGGCGTCACCCATGTCGAGCTGATGCCGGTCGGCCCCTTCCCCGGCGTCCACGGCTGGGGCTACGACGGGGTGGCGCCCTGGGCGGTGCACGAGCCCTACGGCGGGCCCGAGGGCCTGAAGCGGTTCGTGGACGCCGCGCACGGCCACGGGCTGGGCGTGGTCCTGGACGTGGTCCACAACCATCTGGGTCCGTCGGGCAACCGGCTGCCGGAGTTCGGCCCGTACTTCACCGAGCGCCACCACACCCCGTGGGGGGCGGCGGTCAACCTGGACGCGCCCGGCTCGGACGAGGTGCGGGCGTACTTCGCCGGCAGCGCGCTGGCCTTCCTGCGCGACTACCGGCTGGACGGGCTGCGGCTGGACGCGGTGCACGCGCTGATCGACGAGCGGGCCGAGCACTTCCTGGCCGAGCTGTCGGCGGCCGTGGAGGGCCTGTCGGCCGAGCTGGGCCGCCCGCTGTTCCTGATCGCCGAGTCCGACCGCAACGATCCGCGCACCACCGCGCCGCGCGAGGAGCACGGGCTGGGCATGGACGCCCAGTGGGACGACGACATCCACCACGCCCTGCACACCGCGCTGACCGGCGAGGCGCAGGGCTACTACGCCGACTTCGCCCGCGCCCCGATGGCGGCCCTGGCCAAGTCGCTGACCGGCGCGTTCTTCCACGACGGCACCTACTCCTCCTTCCGGGGCCGCCGCCACGGCCTGGCGGTGGACCGCACCGCCACCGAGGCCCACCGCTTCCTCGCCTACGCCCAGACGCACGACCAGATCGGCAACCGGGCCCGCGGCGACCGGCTGGCCTCCCACCTCTCCCCCGGCCTGGCGGCCTGCGCGGCGGCCCTGGTGCTGTGCGGGCCGTACACGCCGATGCTGTTCATGGGCGAGGAGTGGGGGGCGCGCACCCCCTGGCAGTACTTCACCGACCATCAGGACCCGGAGCTGGCCGAGGCGGTGCGCCGGGGGCGGCGGCGGGAGTTCGCCGCGCACGGCTGGTCGGAGGCGGACGTGCCCGACCCGCAGGACCCGGCCACCCGGCTGCGCTCCTGCCTGGACTGGGACGAGCCGCACCGCGAGCCGCACGCCGGCCTGCTGGCCTGGCACCGGGCGCTGATCGCGCTGCGCCGCGCCCACGTCTCGCCCCGCACCCGGCTGGTGGACGTCCACGTCGCCTACGACGAGGAGCGGCGCTGGCTGTGCATGCGCCACGGCGGGCTGCACGTGGCGGTGAACCTGGCCGGGGAGGGCACCGCCGAGATCCCGCTGTCGGTGCACACCGCCGCCGAGCTGGCCTCCTGGGGCGAGTGCGAGGCCCCGGAGGGCGACGGCCTGCTGCGGCTGGGCCCGCACTCGGCGGCGGTGCTGCGGTAGTCCGGCCCCGCGCGGGGTGCGCGGGCGGCGGGCTCGGCGGGTGCGGTCAGCCCTCCAGGGCCATCCGCAGGCCCAGGGCTATCAGCACGCCGCCGGAGACCTGCTCCAGGCGGCGGCGTACGGCCGCGCGGTCGATCAGGCGCCGCATCCGGCCCACGCCCCACACGTAGCAGGCGTAGTAGCCGGTCTCGAAGAGGGCCCACACCGCGGCCAGCGCCACCATCGCGGGCAGTTGCGGGGCCCCGGCGGGGACGAACTGCGGCAGGAAGGACAGGGCGAAGACCGCGGCCTTGGGGTTGGCGAGGTTGAGGACGAGGCCGGCCCGGTACGACCGCCACACCGGCTCCCGTACGGACGCGGGTACGGCCGGGGACGCGGACTCGGGCACGGCCGGGGGCTCGTCGCCGTCCGCCACCGCCGCGCCCCGCGTGCGCCGGGCGGCGCGCAGCGCCTGGAGGCCGAAGACCACCAGCACCACCGCGCCCACCACGCGCAGCGCGTCGTAGGCGAGCTGGGAGGCGGCCAGCAGCGCGGTGAGGCCGAAGGCGGCCACCACGCCCCACACGAAGACGCCGGTCTCGTTGCCGAGGACCGTCGCCATGCCGTGCCGGTGGCCGATCAGGGAGCGGCGGATGATCAGTACGGTGCTGGGCCCCGGGGAGGCGGCGATCAGCAGGCAGGCGCCCAGGAAGGGCAGCAGCGTCTGGTGCATGGCCGCCATCATCCGCCCGCCCGCGCGCGGCGCGGCGGCGGGGGCCGCGTTCGGCCCCCGGACCCCGGCGGGACCCGGGATCCGGGGCCCGGGGTCCCGCCGGGATCCGGGGCCCGGGGCTCGTCAGCCCTCCTCGGGCACCAGCTTCAGGGAGATGGAGTTGATGCAGTAGCGCTCGTCCGTCGGGGTCGGGTAGCCCTCGCCGCGGAAGACGTGGCCCAGGTGGGAGCCGCAGCGCGCGCAGCGCACCTCGGTGCGGACCATGCCGTGGGAGCGGTCCTCCAGCAGTTCGACGGCCGAGGAGTCGGCCGGGTCGAAGAAGCTGGGCCAGCCGCAGTGGGACTCGAACTTGGTGTCGGAGCGGAACAGTTCGGCCCCGCAGGCGCGGCACTGGTAGACGCCGGTGGTCTTGGTGTGGTTGTACTCACCGGTGAAGGCCGGCTCGGTGCCCGCCTCGCGCAGCACGTGGTACTCGGCGGGGCTGAGCTCCTGCCGCCACTGCTCGTCGCTCTTGTCGATCTCGTAACCCATGGGTCTCTCCTCGGCCTATCGGTTCGCCGGGCGGGCGGCCAGCCGCTCCAGCACCGTCGTGCCGAGTTCGGTGACGTCGCCCGCTCCCATGGTGAGAACGAGATCGCCGGGCTCGGCCATTCCGGCGATCAGGGCGGCGGCGGCCCGCTTGTCGGACTCGGGCCGCGTCCGCGCGCCCGCGGCCAGTGCGGCGTCGGTGATGACGGCGCTGGTGACGCCCGGGATCGGGTCCTCGCGGGCCGGGTAGATGTCCAGGACGACCGAGGCGTCGGCCAGTGCCAGGGCCTGCCCCATCTCCGCTCCCAGCTCCCGGGTGCGGCTGAACAGGTGCGGCTGGAAGAGGACCAGCACCCGGCCGCCCGCGGCCGCTCCCCGGATGGCCTCGATGTCGGCGGTCATCTCGGTGGGGTGGTGGGCGTAGGAGTCGATGACCCGCACCCCTCGCGCCTCGCCCTTGGGCTGGAGGCGGCGGTTGACGCCGGTGTAGGAGGCCAGTGCCGCGGCCAGGTCGCCGGCCGGGACGCCCAGCGCCGCTCCGGCGGCCAGGGCGGCGACGGCGTTGTGGGCGTAGTGGCGGCCGGGGACGGAGACGGTGAAGGTGTGCTGCACGCCGTCGAGGACGGCGGTGACCTCGCTGGTCAGCCCCTGCGGGAGGACCTTGAGGACGCGTACGCCGGCGTCCTCGGCCTCGCCGTAGGTGACGACCCGCAGGTCCCGGGGGTCCTCGGCGGCGCGGGCGCGCAGGCGGGCGGTGAACTCGCGGGCGCCTTCGTGGTCGGCGCTGACCACCAGGGTGCCGCCGGGGCGGACGCGGTCGGCGAAGGTGAGGAACGACTCGTGGATCTCCTCCATCGAGGCGTAGTTGGCGTGGTGGTCCAGCTCCACGTTGAGGACGATCGCCACCTCGGGGGCGTACTTGTGGAAGCTGCGGTCGCTCTCGTCGGCCTCGGCGACGAAGATCTCCCCGCCGCCGTGCCGGGCGTTGGTGCCGGGGCCGTCGAGGTCGCCGCCGATGGCGTACGAGGGGTCCAGGCCCATCGCCTCCAGGGCGACGGCGAGCATGGAGGTGGTGGTCGTCTTGCCGTGGGTGCCGGCGACGGCGATGGGGCGCAGGCCGTCCATGAGGGCGGCCAGCGCGTCGGAGCGGTGCACGACGGGCACGCCGCGCTCGCGGGCGGCGGCCAGCTCGGGGTTGTCCTCGCGGATGGCGCTGGAGACGACGACGGCGGTGGCGTCGGCGGCGAGGTGGGCGGCGGCGTGGCCGATGTGGACGGTGGCCCCGAGGGCGCGCAGCGCCGCGGCGGTGGCGGACTCCCTGGCGTCGCTGCCGGCGACCTCGGCGCCGCGCTGGGCGAGGATCTTCGCGATGCCGGACATTCCGGCTCCGCCGATGCCGATGAAGTGCGGTCGTTCCATCGCGGTCGGCAGGCCGGGCGCCATGCGGTGTCCTTTCGGGGTGCTCCGGGCGGTGTGCCCGCCGGGGCTGCTTTCTCGGGGGTTCTCGGGGTTCTCGGGTCTGCTCGGACGTTCTTCGGTGCTCGGACGCTCTCGGGGGCTTGTGGAGGTTCCGAGGTGCTCCGGGGTGTCCGTGTGGTGGTGCGGCCGGGCCGCGCACGCCGCCGGCGGGCACCCGGCCCCAGCCTATGCGAGCGGGCCGGGTGCCCGCGGTCGGCGTGCGGCGCCCGCGGGCACCCGGCCTACTCGCCGTGGGCGAACAGCTTGAGCACGGGGACGCCGACCTTGTGGCGGGCCCGGGAGGCCCAGTCCCGGTGGAAGAACTCCTCCACCAGGTGCGGCGCGGTCAGCACGATCACCTCGTCGGCGCCGGTCTCCTCCACCACCGAGGTGAGCACGTCCAGGGGGTGGTCCTGGACGATCTGGCCGACGGCCTCCGCCCCCGCCGCGCGCAGTGCGCCCAGCGAGTGCTCCAGCGCCCGCTCGGCCGGGGAGACCGGGCTGCCGGCCGCCTCCTCGTCGTCCTGCCCGGTGGCCTCGCGGACGGCGTCGTCCAGCTCGCCCAGTGCCACGTCGTCCAGGGCACGCAGCAGCCGGTCCTGGTCGCCGCGCGGTTGCATGAGCACGACGAACGAGACGGGTTCGTCGCCGTGGAGTGTGGTGACGAGCTCGACGTCGGTGGGCACCAGCGGCTTCTCGATCATCAGTACGGATGTGAACACGGCAGGTGCCCTTCCTCCTGACGGGTCGGCGACCCGTACGACGACTATCCCGCCCCACATCGGCGTGGGACTGCACATTTCACTCTGCGTATCTCATTCTGTGCACGTCACACCTTGTTGGCGCGGGCAAACAGATCCGGTCATTCCCCGGCCGCTCCCGGGGAGCGGCGGTAGCGGGAGAAGAGGAACCCGTCCTCCTCCAGCAGGGAGGTCAGCTCGTATCCCACGGGGGTCTCGAAGCCGGGGCCGTCCAGGATCCGCGCCGCGTCCCCGGCGGTGATCCGGGGGGAGACGGTCAGGCACAGCTCGTCCAGTACGCCGGCGGCCGCGAAGCGGCCCAGCAGGCGCGGCCCGCCCTCGGTGAGCAGCCGGGTGTGGCCGTGCCCGGCCAGCAGTCCCGGCACCCGTGCCGGGTCCACCTCCGCGCCCTCGCCCGCGTGCACCACCACCGCGCCCGCCTCGCGCGCCGCCTCCTGGCGGCCGGCCGGGGCGGCGGCTCCGGTGAGCACCAGGGTGGGCACCAGCGGCTCGGTGAACAGCGGCAGGGAGAAGTCCAGGTCCAGACTCGCGCTGACGACCGCGATGGCAGGGGCCGGCCCCTGCCCGGCCGCCTCGCGCCGGGCGGCGAAGGCCTCGCGGCGGCGGGCCGGGCGGTACCCCTCCCGGCGTACCGTTTCGGCGCCGACGACCACGGCGTCCGCCAGGGCGCGCAGCACCCCGAAGATCCGCATGTCGGCGTCGGAGGACAGCGGCTGGGAGCGTCCGCCGTGGTGGGCGGCGCCGTCGAGGGAGGCGACCATGTTGCCGCGCAGCCAGGGCCGCGCGGCCTCCCCCGCCTCCCCGCCCCCGGCAGCGGTGGCGGGGTAGGCGTACGCGTCGGCGATCTCCTCGAGCGTCCAGGGCCGGTCGGCGGACGGCGGCTCCCGGCGCCCGGGGGCCGTGGGTGCGGCGGGGTACTCGAAAGGAGGGAACAGGCGTCGCATACGGCGCAGTGTGGCACGTGCCACTGGCGTGTTTCGCGCCCCGCCACGCCACGTACAGTGATAAGGGTGTCGTCCTCCCCCG
>NZ_JAKMAY010000117.1:0-16623 GCF_022015835.1 Streptomyces sp. ICN903
GTGAGGGGCCGCTGCCGGGGCGGGGGGCGCTGCACCGGCCGGACGGCTCGGTGACCGCCTTCCAGGCGGGCCGGGTGTCGGGCCGCATACCCCGTACGGCCACTCTGCGGCCGACGGTGGTCCCGTTGGACTGGGCGCGCGCCGGGGATCCTCCCACCCGCCGCCCCGTACGCGAACTGGGCAACGGCCCGACCGATCTGGCGCTGCTCGCCAGCGCGGTCGAGCGCGCGGCCCGCGAGGCCGGCGCCCCCGCCCCTCCCCCGCTGATGTGACGTCAGCGGCCCTTTCCGAAGGGGCGGTTGGGGACGCAAGGTCACGAGCCTGTCACGAAGGGCGAGTTGACATGTGAGGTCCTGTTGCCGGGCAATGTGTTCAGGCGTAGGACTGACCGAACGGGACGTACGGCGCGGCCGTTCGACGACCGGCCGTGCCCACAGTGGGGACGGTGAGCTATGCGCACTTCTGTCCGTACAACTCGATCGCGGGCCCGCAGAGCGGGCATCGCGCTGGCCGCGGCGCTGGCACTGTCGCTGACGGCCGCCTGCGGCGGAGGTGACGGCGGGGGCGACAGGTCCGGGGGCTCCGGGGACGGAGCCGGCGACGGTCGGGAGGCCACCGTCGAACTGCCGGATCTGAAGGGGCAGAAGCTCCAGGTGGCGGCCGTGTGGACCGGACCGGAGCAGAAGAACTTCCGCAGGGTCCTCGACGAGTTCGAGGAGCGCACGGGCGCCGAGGTCGGCTTCGTTCCGACCGGCGACAACGTGGCGACCTTCGTCGGTTCCAAGATCGAGGGCGGCGCGCCGCCGGACGTGGCGATGCTGCCGCAGGTCGGCGTGCTCCACCAGTTCGCCGAGAAGGGCTGGATCAAGCCGCTCAAGGACGAGACGCGCGAGCAGCTGGAGAAGAACTTCTCCCAGGGCTGGCAGGACCTGGGCGCCCACGACGGCGAGCAGTACGGCGTCTACTTCAAGGCCGCCAACAAGTCCCTGGTCTGGTACAACACCACCGCCTTCGAGAACGCGGGCGTGAGCGAGCCCAAGACCTGGGACGAGTTCCTTGAGACCGCGCAGACCCTCTCCGACTCCGGCGTCCCGCCGGTCTCGGTCGGCGGCGCGGACGGCTGGACGCTCACCGACTGGTTCGAGAACGTCTACCTCTCCCAAGCCGGGCCCGAGAAGTACGACCAGCTCGCCAGGCACGAGATCAAGTGGACCGACCCCTCCGTCAAGGAGGCGCTGACCACCCTCGGCGAGCTGTTCGGCAGGAAGGAGCTGCTGGCGGGCGGCAACCAGGGCGCGCTGCGCACGGAGTTCCCCAAGTCCGTCACCCAGGTCTTCGCCGACGTCCGGGCGCCGCAGGCCGCGATGGTCTACGAGGGCGACTTCGTCGCCGTCAACATCGGCGACACCGAGGCGGAGATCGGCCAGGACGCCAAGGTCTTCCCCTTCCCGGCCGTCGGCGAGAGCTCTCCGGTGGTCAGCGGGGGCGACGCGGCGGTGGCGCTGAAGGACAGCGAGGGCGCCCACGCCCTGCTCACCTTCCTGGCCTCCACCGACGCCGCCGCGATCTGGGCGGAGCAGGGCGGCTTCATCTCGCCCAACAAGGAGCTGGACACCGCCGCCTACCCCGACGACGTGCAGCGCGACATCGCCGAGGCGCTGATCGCCGCGGGCGACGACTTCCGCTTCGACATGTCCGACCAGGCCCCGGCCGCCTTCGGCGGCACCAAGGGCGAGGGCGAGTGGAAGGCGCTCCAGGACTTCCTGGCCGATCCCGGGGACGTGGCCGGCGCCCAGCGGGAGCTGGAGGCCGCCGCGGCCAAGGCGTACGGCGACTGACGGGCCGGGACGGAGGCACGACTGCCATGTCGACCGCCACAGCGGGCGGCCCGGCGGCCCCCGGCCCGCCGGGTCCGCCCGCCCCCGCGACCCGCCGCTCCTCCATCATCCGCACCCGGCCCTGGCTGGCGGCCTGCTTCCTGCTGCCGGCCCTGGTACTGCTGGGCGCGCTGGTGGTCTATCCCATCGTCTACTCGGTCTACCGGAGCCTCTTCGACGCGTCCGGCACCGGATTCGTCGGCCTGGGCAACTACGTCGAGCTGTTCACCGACGACGACACCCTGACTGCGATCAGGAACAACACGATCTGGGTGATCGTCGCCCCGACCGTCTGCACCGCCCTCGGGCTGGTCTTCGCGGTGCTGACCGAACGGGTTCGCTGGGGCACCGCGTTCAAGCTGATCGTCTTCATGCCCATGGCCATCTCGATGCTCGCCGCGGGCATCATCTTCCGCCTGGTGTACGAGCAGGACCCGGACCGCGGGGTGGCGAACGCCGTCTGGGTCTCGGTCCACGACACATTCGACGAGGCCTCCGCCTGGCCCGGCGCCCGCCCGCGGCCGGACGGAGGGTTGGAGAAGACCGGCGGCGGCGCGTACACCACGAAGTCCGCGGTGGACGCCGCGGACCCGGCGAACCTGCCGCTGGTGGGCGTGCCTCCCCAGGACCTGGCCGACGCCGCCGAGGCGTCGCCCGCACGGCCCGCGGGCGACGGCGGGATCACCGGCACGGTCTGGGTGGACTTCGCCAAGGGCGGCGGAGGCGAACCGAACGTCGTCGACCCGGGCGAGAACGCCCTGGCCGGGGTGGTGGTCGAGGCCGTGCGGGACGGCAGGGTGGTGGCCACCGCCACCACCGGCGAGGACGGCGTCTTCACCCTTCCCGCCGAGGCGGACGGCGCCCATCTGCGGCTGCCCGCCTCCAACTTCACCGAGGCCTACAACGGGGTCGACTGGCTCGGACCGTCCCTGATCACCCCGGCCATCATCGCCTCCTACGTCTGGATGTGGGCGGGCTTCGCGATGGTGCTGATCGCGGCGGGCCTGGCGGGGGTGCCCCGCGAACTGCTGGAGGCGGCGCGGGTCGACGGCGCGAACGAGTGGCAGGTCTTCCGCAGGGTCACGGTGCCGGTGCTGGCCCCCGTGCTCGCGGTGGTCCTCGTCACCCTGATGATCAACGTGCTGAAGATCTTCGACCTCGTCTACATCATCGCCCCGGGCGCCACCCAGTCCGACGCGAACGTACTGGCGCTCCAGCTGTACCTGTCGTCCTTCGGCACGGGTGCGGACCAGGGCGTGGGCAGCGCCATCGCGGTGCTGTTGCTGCTGCTGGTGGTGCCGGTGATGGTCTTCAACATCAGGCGGCTGAGGAGGGAGAACCGACGGTGAGCACTCTCTCCAAGGCGGCATCCGGCCCCGAGCCGGCGCCCGGACCCGCCCCCGCGCCCGTACGGCCGGAACCGGGCGGGCGGACCCGGCGGCCGCTCGGCGCGCGGATCGCCGCGTTCACCGGGCACTGGGCGGTGCGCTTCGCCCTGGTCGTGGTCGCCCTGCTGTGGCTGCTGCCGACCACCGGACTGCTGCTGTCCTCCTTCCGGGAACGTTCCGACGTCTCCTCCTCCGGCTGGTGGACGGCGCTGGGCGACTGGTCCCAGCTGACGGCCTCCAACTACCGCTCCCTGCTGGAGAACGACGCCATCACCGGCTCCCTGCTGACCACCCTGGTCATCACCGTGCCCTCCACGGTGCTGGTCGTGGTGATCGGCTCGCTGGCCGGATACGCCTTCGCCTGGCTGGACTTTCCCGGCCGCGACTGGTGGTTCCTGGCCGTCGTCGGGCTGTTGGTGGTGCCGGTGCAGGTGGCGCTGATCCCGGTGGCGAAACTCTTCAACACCCTGGGGATCTTCGAGACCACCGTCGGCGTGGTGGTCTTCCACACGGCGTTCGGCCTGCCGTTCGCGATCTTCCTGCTGCGCAACTTCTTCGCCGAGATCCCGCGCGAACTGCTGGAGGCCGCGCGGCTGGACGGCGCCGGCGAGGTGCGGCTGTTCACCCGTGTCGTACTGCCGCTGGGCGGCCCGGCGATCGCGAGCCTGGGCATCTTCCAGTTCCTGTGGGTGTGGAACGACATGCTGGTGGCACTGATCTTCGCCGACGCGGGCGATCCGCCGGTCACGGTCGCCCTCCAGCAGCAGGTGCGCCAGTTCGGCAACAACATCGACGTGCTGGCTTCGGGCGCGTTCGTGTCGATGGTGATCCCGCTGGTGGTGTTCTTCGCCTTCCAGCGGCAGTTCGTCTCCGGTGTGATGGCCGGCGCGGTGAAGTAGGGCCGGCCGGGCGCCGCACACGGTGAACAGGGGGCGGCCGTCCGGCCGCCCCCTGTTCACCGTGCTTCCCGCACCGCGGCGCGTCAGCGGTTGGTCAGCGGTTGCTGCGCAGCAGTGTGCGCATCGTGCGCATCGCCACCGACAGGTTCGCCAGGTCGAAGGTGTCCGACTCGCGGATCTCCTCCAGTGTGGCCCTGGCCCGCCCCAGGACGGCGGCGCTCTTCTCCTCCCACGCCTTGAAGCGCTGCTCGGGCGTGGCGCTGCCGTCCCCGGAGGCCAGTACGTCCGCGGTGAGGAGCTGGTGGGCGGCGTAGAGGTCCTCGCGGATCGCCGCGCGGGCCATCGACTGCCAGCGGTCGGAGCGCGGCAGCTCGCTCACCCTGTCCTGGAGCTCGGTGATGCCCAGCCTGTCGGCCAGGTCGTAGTAGACCTCGGCGACGTCCAGCAGTTCGCGGCCGGTGCGGTCGGCGACGGCCACCACGTCCAGCGCGGGGAAGACGGAGGAGAAGCCCGCCACCCGCAGCGCCAGGTCGCCGGGGACCCCGGCGCCGGTCAGCTCGTCCTCGACGCTCTGGTGCCAGTCCAGGTCGGCGCCCCTGAGCAGCTTGGGCAGCTGGGACCAGACCACCTCCACCCGCTCCCGGAAGACCTCGATGGTCTCGGCGAGCTTCAGCGGCTGCGGCCGGTTGTTCAGCAGCCAGCGGGTGCCCCGCTCGACCAGCCGCCTGGCGTGCAGCCGCATCCGGGTCTGGACGTCGGCGGCCACGGTGTTGTCCAGTTCCTCGACCTCGTCCCAGACCCGGGCCAGGCCGAAGATCTCCCGGGCGGCGGTGTGCGCCCGCACGATCTCCTCCGCCGAGGCGCCCGACTCCTCCTTCATCCGGTGCACCAGGGTCGAACCGCCGGTGTTGACCGTGTCGTTGACCAGGAGGGTCGTGACGATCTCGCGCCGCAGGGCGTGGCGCTCGATCTGCTCGGGGAAGCGTTCGCGCAGTGCGCTGGGGAAGTACGCGTGCGCCAGTCGCTGCAGATACGGGTCGTCGGCCAGATCGGTGTCGGCCAGCTCCTCGGTGACGGTGATCTTGGCGTACGCCAGCAGCACCGCCATCTCGGGCTGGGTCAGTCCGCGGCCGTGCGCCAGCCGTTCGCGGATCTGCCGGTCGGCCGGCAGGAACTCCAGCTGCCGGTCCAGCCGTCCCTGGCGGGACAGGCTGCGCATGAGGCGCTGCTGGGCGTGGAGCAGGTCGGGCGCCTGCCGCATCGCGTTGGCCAGCGCCACGTTCTGCGCGTAGTTGTTGCGCAGCACCAGCTCGGCGACCTCGTCGGTCATCTCCGCCAGCAGCCTGTTGCGCTGCTTGACGGTCATGTCCCCGTCGGAGACGACCGAGTTGAGCAGGATCTTGATGTTGACCTCGTGGTCGGAGGAGTCCACGCCCGCGCTGTTGTCGATGGCGTCGGTGTTGATCCGGCCGCCCTCGTGCGCGAACTCGATGCGGCCGAGCTGGGTCAGGCCCAGGTTGCCGCCCTCCCCGACGACCCGCACCCGCAGGTCCCGGCCGTTGACGCGGATCGCGTCGTTGGCCTTGTCGCCGACGTCGGCGTCGGTCTCGGTGGACGCCTTGACGTAGGTGCCGATGCCGCCGTTCCACAGCAGGTCCACCGGGGCCTTGAGGATGGCCCTCATCAGTTCGGCCGGGGTCATCTTGGTGACGCCGTCCTCGATGCCCAGCGCCTGGCGCACCTGCGCGCCGACGGGGATGGACTTGGCACTGCGGGGGTGGACGCCGCCGCCGGGCGACAGCAGCGAGGTGTCGTAGTCGGCCCAGGAGGAGCGCGGCAGCTCGAACAGCCGGCGGCGTTCGGCGTAGGAGGTGGCCGCGTCCGGGTCGGGGTCGAGGAAGATGTGCCGGTGGTCGAAGGCGGCCACCAGCCGGATGTGCTCACTGAGCAGCATCCCGTTGCCGAAGACGTCCCCGGACATGTCGCCGATGCCGACGACCGTGAAGTCCTCGGTCTGGGTGTCGTGCCCGAGCTCGCGGAAGTGCCGCTTGACCGACTCCCAGGCGCCGCGGGCGGTGATGCCCATGGCCTTGTGGTCGTAGCCGGCCGAGCCGCCGGAGGCGAAGGCGTCGCCGAGCCAGAAGCCGTAGGCGGTGGCGACCTCGTTGGCGGTGTCGGAGAAGGAGGCGGTGCCCTTGTCGGCCGCGACGACCAGATAGGTGTCGTCACCGTCGTGCCGCACCACGCGCTCGGGCGGCACGACCTGGCCGCCCACGAGGTTGTCGGTGATGTCGAGCATGCCGGAGATGAAGGTCTTGTAGCAGGCGACGCCCTCGGCCAGCCATGCGTCGCGGTCCGCCGAGGGGTCGGGCAGCCGCTTGCCGACGAAGCCGCCCTTGGCCCCCACCGGCACGATCACCGTGTTCTTGACCTCCTGCGCCTTGACCAGACCCAGGATCTCGGTGCGGAAGTCCTCGCGCCGGTCGGACCAGCGCAGGCCACCGCGGGCGACCTTGCCGAAGCGCAGGTGCACGCCCTCCACCCGCGGCGAGTACACCCAGATCTCGTACGCCGGGCGGGGCGCGGGCAGGTCCGGGATGGCCTGCGGGTCGAACTTCATCGACACGTACGCGTGCGGCCGGCCCGACTCCTCGTCGCGCGGCTGGAAGTAGTTCGTGCGCAGGGTGGCCTTGATGAGGGTGAGGAAGGAGCGCAGGATGCGGTCCTCGTCCAGCGAGGCGACCTGGTCCAGCGCCCCGTCCAGCTCCTCCAGCAGGCCGTCGGTCAGCTCGTGGCCGGCGGCGGCGCGGTCCGGGGAGAGGCGGGCCTCGAAGAGGCTGACCAGCAGCCGGGTGGTGTGGACGTTGCGGCGGAGGGTGTCCTCCATGTAGTCCTGGCTGAAGGGCGAGCCGGCCTGCCGCAGGTACTTGGCGTAGGCGCGCAGCACCATCGCCTGCCGCCAGGTCAGTCCGGCCGACAGCACCAGCGCGTTGAAGCCGTCGCTCTCGGCCTCGCCGCTCCAGACCGCGGCGAAGGCGTCCTGGAAGCGCTCGCGGGCGTCGCCCTCCAGGTTCTGCGCGTGGTTCGCCGGCAGCCGGAGCCCGAAGTCGTAGATCCATGCCGGGGAGCGGTCGGTGCAGCGCAGTTCGTAGGGGCGCTCGTCGACGACCTCGACGCCCATGGCCTGGAGGATCGGCAGCACCGCGGAGAGCGAGACGGGCTCGCCGGTGCGGTAGATCTTGAAGCGGCGCTCGCCGGGGCCGGCCCCGACCGGCTCGTACAGGCTGAGCGCGAAGTCGCTGACGCCCTCGCCCCGCTCCAGGCCCTGGATGTACTGGAGGTCGGCGACGGCGGTGCGGGGCGGGAAGTCGGCCTTGTAGCCCTCGGGGAAGGCGCCGCCGTAGCGGTGGGCGAGCCGGGCCGCCCGCTCCTCGCCGACCTCGGCGACCAGCGCCTCGGAGAAGCCGTCGGCCCAGGAGCGGGCGGCCTCCACCAGCCGGGCCTCGATGCGCTCGGCGTCGGCGTGGGTCAGCTGTACCAGCTCGGTGCCCTGCGGGACGCGGACGACGAAGTGCAGCCGGGCGAGGACGGACTCGGTGTTCCAGGCGGTGAAGTCGACGCTGGTGCCGCCCAGCTCCTCCACGAGGATGTCGGTCATCCGCAGCCGCACGGCGGTGGTGTAGCGGTCGCGCGGCAGGTAGACCAGCGCGGAGTAGTAGCGGCCGTACTCGTCCTGCCGCAGGTAGAGCCGGAGCTTGCGGCGCTCCTGGAGGTACAGCACGGAGGTGGCGATCTCGCGCAGCTCGTCGGCCGGGATCTGGAAGAGCTCGTCGCGCGGGTACGTCTCCAGGATCTGGAGCAGGTCGCGGCCGTCGTGACTGTCGGGGACGAAGCCGGTGGAGCCGATCACCTCCTCGACCTTGCGGCGGATGACGGGCACCCGGCGCACCGACTCGGTGTACGCGGCCGACGAGAACAGTCCGAGGAAGCGGCGCTCCCCCACCACGTTGCCCGCCTCGTCGAACTTCTTCACCCCGATGTAGTCGAGGTAGGAGGGGCGGTGGACGGTGGCCCGGCTGTTGGCCTTGGTGAGCACCAGCAGCCGGTGCTCGCGGGCCTTGGCGCGGACACCGGCCGGGAGGCGGTTGAAGGAGGGCGAGACCGGGTGGGCGTGGGTGTGGGCGGGCGCGTGGGGAGGCGCTGAGGCGCCGTCCCGCTCCCCGCCCGGCTCCCCGCCGCCCCGGTCGTCGTGGTGCGGGTCGGAGCGCAGGATGCCCAGGCCGGTGCCCGGGACGGCGCTGAGCAGCAGCTCCTCGGTGCCGTCCACGGTTTCGGTGGTCAGCTCGTACTCGCGGTAGCCCAGGAAGGTGAAGTGGTCGTCCGCGAGCCAGCGCAGCAGCTCGCGCGCCTCCTCCACCTCCTGTTCGGGCAGGTCGTCGGCGAGCGGCTCGCCGGGCAGGCCGTCGGCGATCCGCAGCGCGGCGTTCCGCATCTTCTGCCAGTCCTCGACGGCCTCGCGCACGTCGGACAGGACGCGCCGCAGGTCGGCGGTGATCCGCCTGAGGTCCTCGCGGTCGGTCTCGCGGTCGATCTCGACGTGGATCCAGGACTCCGTGAGCGCGTCGTCCGGCAGTCCCTTCCCGGGCCGGGCGCCCGAGTCCAGGACCTGGAGCAGCCGGCCGGTGACGTCACGGCGGACGACGACCTGGGGGTGGACCACCAGGTGGATGCCGCGCCCCTGCCTGGTCAGCTCGTTGGTGACCGAGTCCACCAGGAAGGGCATGTCGTCGGTGACGACCTCCACGACGCTGTGGGTGCACGTCCAGCCGTTCTCCTCGACGGACGGGGTGTGGACGCGGACGTTCGCGGTGCCCTGGGGGCGCTGCTGTGCCAGCCGGCAGTGGGAGACCGCGGCCCCGTAGACGTCGACCGGGTCGCGGTCGGTGAGGTCCTCGGGAGCGGTGTGCAGGTAGTAGCGCTGGAGGTACGAGCCGAGGGCCCCGGCGTCCAGCCCCGGTACGGGTTGGCTGCCGGCGGGACCGCTATCGGCGACCCGGGCGGCTCGTTCGAGCAGCTCGGCCTTTGCTTCGTCCAGCTTGGTCTGCATGTCGTCTGGCTCCTGTCGCGCGCCGTTGCGTGACGTCAAGGCGTTGAGGGTTCTGAGGGCCTGACGCCGGCACACCAAGTGTCCGCCGGAGCGGGGCGTCATGCCCGGAGACGGGGTGATCCGCGGCATCCCCGGCCCCGGCTGCGCCGCACGGGTGCCCGGGGTCGGAGGCGGCACTGCCTCCCGCGGGTGTCTCGCTGATCACGCGGCTAGGCTACCCCTCTCCGGCCGGACCCCGTCATGGCCAGTATGTGTACAAAACCAGGGGTCGGAGTTGGACGTTGTGGACAGCATCCGGCAGGCCGCGGAAGGCGCGGCGTCGGGCGGTGTACGGCGGCGTCCCGGCGGTGTACGGCGGCGTCAGTGCTCCCCGATCACGTGCTCGGCCACCTCCACCGCCTCGGCGAGGCTGTCCACCACCGGCACCCCGGCCGCCCGGAGGCTGCTCCTGCTGTGCGAGCCGCCGGTGTACAGCA
Organism: Streptomyces sp. ICN903; assembly: GCF_022015835.1. Lineage (NCBI taxonomy): Bacteria > Bacillati > Actinomycetota > Actinomycetes > Kitasatosporales > Streptomycetaceae > Streptomyces > Streptomyces sp. ICN903. The sequence continues at coordinate 9,748 of NZ_JAKMAY010000117.1, forward strand.
CGGCCCGCGCGCCCACGGCGGCGGCCGCCACCGCGTCGTCCACCGCGTCGCCGACCACCACGGTGCGGCGGGGATCGAATCCGTCGAGCGCCGCCACGTGCGCCGCCATCTGCCGGGCCTTGCCGGTGCTCGACCCGCTGCCGCCCCCGAGGTTCCCGTCGACCCGGACGAAGTGCTCCTCGATGCCGTGTCTGCGCACCAGCGGCACCAGGTGGTCGTGCGGGGCCAGGGAGCACAGCGACTGGGTCAGCCCGGCCTCCCGCCGCGCGGCGAGCAGTTCCGCCGCGCCGTCGGCGAGCCCCACCTGCTCGACGCGCGCGAAGTAGTGCCGGTGGAAGACCTCGTCCATTCCGGCCCACTCCTCGTCGGTGGGAAGCCTCCCCATCAGCCGCTCGTAGAAGCGCGGCACCGGTACGCAGTACAGCTCCCGGTAGCGCTCCAGCGTGATGGGCGGCAGCCCTATCTCGGCGAAGGCGGCGTTGGTCGCGGCGATGACCGCGTCGATGTCGTGCAGCAGTGTGCCGTTCCAGTCCCACACGATGTGGGCTCTCCCCGTGCCCGAGTCCATACCCACGACGGTAAGGGGTGGGTGTGACAGGCGGCAGGCGCGGCCGGCGTGCCCGGGCCCGCGGACCGGGCCGGGGCACCGGCCGGGAGCGGGCTCAGGCCGGCCCGTCCACGATGTCGCCGATCTCCTGGGTGGCGTACCACAGCAGCTCGTGGTCGTCCGCACCGTCCACCGTGAAGCGGGCGTCGTCGTCGCCCTGGTCGGCCGCGCCCAGCGCCTGTGCCGCCGCGGCGACGTCCGCCTCCGCCTCGTCCCCGTCCACGTGCACGGCGGCGGCCCGGTCCAGCGGTACGGCACGCTCGATGCGCACCTCGCCCAGCGCGGCCGGGTCCAGACCGCGGTCCGGGTCGGCCACGGCCTCGCGGTCGGGCACGTCGACGGCGACCACGACCCGGCGGCGCGGGACGTCCGGGGCGACGGCCAGGAGCCGCAGCGAGGCCTGCGCGGCGCGGCCGAGCGCGGCGTACTCCAGTTCCTCGATGTCGTCCGAGACGTACCATTCGCGCAGTCCGGGGGTGACCGCGTAGGCGGTCAGCGGTCCGGGGCCGAGCTCGCCCGCCCGGTGCGCGGCCGCCAGGCCGGGCAGGGTGAGGGGGACATAGACGCGCATCGCCACCACTTTCGTGTAAGGCCGCTCCGGGTGCCCCGACAGCATACGGCGGCTCCCGCGCGCCGGACTCCCCCGGCCCCGTTCCGCCCCGCTCGCTCGCGTCGGACGACGGCGCAGGTCAGCGGCCCCTGCCGTCAAGCCCCCGCGGGTTCTCCGTCGGACAGGTGAAACACACGGAGTCCGCCGCCACCGGCCGACGGTCGTTGCCGCGCCGCGAGCGGCCCAGTAGAAACCGGGATGGAAGTTACCGCCCAGTAAGCGGATCGACGTGCGGAACACCGCACCAAACCACGGGGAGAGATCATGCCGCCCACCAGCCGTACCGCCCCTCCCGGCCGCCGGGACTCCCGGCGGCCGGCCCGCTCGGCCCTGCTCGCGGCCCGGCAGCGCGAACGCGACCGGCTGCCGCCCTACTGGTTCGCACACCGGCTGGTGCTCGTCCTCAGCGGGCTGCGGCCGGTCCACCTGCTGCTCGGCCACACCCGCGACGAGGCGTACGAGCAACTGGTCCGGCTCGCCCCGCTGACCCCGCTGCGGTCGGCGCAGGCGGGCGGGCCCGCTCCGGTGGTCCGGGAGGTCGGCTGGTCGCAGCCCTGCCCCGGCGCGGTCGAGGCGTTCGCCCGGATCGCCGCCGGCGACCGGCTGCGCGCCGTGGCCTTCCGCCTGGAGCGCTCCCGTGACCGGCGCTGGCTGTGCTCCGCCGTCGAACTCGACACCGTCTCCTGACCGGCGCGACCGCCCTGACCGGCGACCCGACCGCCTCGACCGGTGACATGGCCGGCGGGACGACACCGTGACCGTGCCGCGCGGGACGCGGGGGCCCGTGCGGCACGGAAAACGCCTCGGGGCCGGGCGTCCTCCTCGGACGCCCGGCCCCGAACCGGCCTCAAGCGGACCGTCCGCCGTCCCGCGGCGGCGGTCGCCGGGTCACTTCCTGCGGCGGCGGCCCTTCTCCTTCTGGGCCCTGCGGCGCTCGGCGCGGGTCATGCCGTCCGCGGGCGAGCGGACCGGGCCGCCGTCCTCGCCGCTGGCGAAGTCGCCCTCGACGACACCGCCCTCGCCGTCCACGGTCGGCGCGGAGAAGTGCAGCCGGTCCGGACGCTGCGGGGCCTCCAGGCCCTTGGCCCGGATCGCCGGGCGCCCGCCCGCCGCGACGGCCTCCTCCTGGGGGGCCTTCTCCAGGGAGGGTGCGGGCCCGGCCTCCTCGACCGGCACCTCCTCGACCTGCTGCTCGACCTGGACCTCCAGGTTGAACAGGTAGCCGACGGACTCCTCCTTGATGCCGTCCATCATCGCGACGAACATGTCGTAGCCCTCGCGCTGGTACTCCACCAGCGGGTCGCGCTGCGCCATGGCGCGCAGGCCGATGCCCTCCTGGAGGTAGTCCATCTCGTACAGGTGCTCGCGCCACTTGCGGTCGAGGACGGAGAGGACCACGCGGCGCTCCAGCTCGCGCATGATCTCCGAGCCGAGCTGCTTCTCGCGCTCCTCGTACCGCTCGTGGATGTCGTCCTTGATGGCGTCGGCGATGAAGTCCGCCGTGATGCCGTCGCGGCCCCCGGCGGCCTCCTCCAGGTCCTCGACGGTGACCGTCACCGGGTAGAGCTGTTTGAAGGCGCCCCACAGCCGGTCCAGGTCCCACTCCTCGGCGAAGCCCTCGACCGTCTCGGCCTGGACGTAGGCGTCGATGGTGTCGTCCATGAAGTGGATGATCTGCTCGTGCAGGTCCTCGCCCTCCAGGACGCGGCGGCGCTCGCCGTAGATGACCTCGCGCTGCCGGTTGAGGACCTCGTCGTACTTCAGGACGTTCTTGCGGATCTCGAAGTTCTGCTGCTCGACCTGCGACTGCGCCGAGGCGATGGCGCGGGTGACCATCTTGTTCTCGATCGGGACGTCGTCGGGCACGTTGGCCATGGACATCACACGCTCGACCATCTGCGCCTTGAACAGCCGCATCAGGTCGTCGCCGAGCGAGAGGTAGAAGCGGGACTCGCCCGGGTCGCCCTGACGGCCGGACCGGCCGCGCAGCTGGTTGTCGATGCGGCGCGACTCGTGCCGCTCGGTGCCCAGCACGTACAGGCCGCCGAGGTCGACGACCTCCTCGTGCTCCGCCGCGACGGCCTGCTCGGCGCGCTCCATGGCCCCGGGCAGGGCCGCCGCCCACTCCTCGGCGTTCTCCACCGGGTCCAGGCCCTTGGCGCGCAGCTCGGCCTCGGCCAGGTCGTCCGGGTTGCCGCCGAGCTTGATGTCGGTACCGCGGCCGGCCATGTTGGTGGCGACCGTGACGGCGCCCTTGCGGCCCGCCTGGGCCACGATCACGGCCTCGCGCTCGTGGTTCTTGGCGTTGAGCACCTCGTGCGGCACGCCGCGCTTCTTGAGCTGCTGCGACAGGTACTCGGACTTCTCGACCGAGGTGGTGCCCACCAGGACCGGCTGGCCCTTCTCGTGCCGCTCGACGATGTCGTCGACCACCGCGTCGAACTTGGCGACCTCGGTGCGGTAGATCAGGTCCGACTGGTCCTTGCGGATCATCGGCCGGTGGGTCGGGATCGGCACCACGCCGAGCTTGTAGATCTGCTGGAACTCGGCGGCCTCGGTCATGGCCGTGCCGGTCATGCCCGAGAGCTTGTCGTAGAGGCGGAAGAAGTTCTGGAGGGTGATCGTGGCGAGCGTCTGGTTCTCGTCCTTGATCTCCACCCCCTCCTTCGCCTCGATCGCCTGGTGCATGCCCTCGTTGTAGCGGCGGCCGGCCAGGATGCGGCCGGTGTGCTCGTCAACGATCATGACCTCGCCGTCGAGGACGACGTAGTCCTTGTCCTTCTTGTAGAGCTCCTTGGCCTTGATCGCGTTGTTGAGGTAGCCCACCAGCGGGGTGTTGACCGACTCGTAGAGGTTGTCGATCCCCAGCCAGTCCTCGACCTTGGCCACACCGGACTCGTGGATGGCGACCGTGCGCTTCTTCTCGTCGACCTCGTAGTCGCCCGTCTCCGGCTGCTGCTTGATCGGGTTGGCGGCCTCACCGCGCTCCAGGCGCTTCACCAGCTTGGCGAAGTCGCCGTACCACTTGGTGGCCTGGTCCGCCGGACCCGAGATGATCAGCGGGGTGCGGGCCTCGTCGACGAGGATCGAGTCGACCTCGTCGACGATCGCGAAGTTGTGGCCGCGCTGCACCAGCTCGTCCTTCGACCACGCCATGTTGTCGCGCAGGTAGTCGAAGCCGAACTCGTTGTTGGTGCCGTAGGTGATGTCGCAGGCGTACTGCTCGCGGCGCTGCGCCGGGGTCATGTTGGCGACGATGCATCCGACCGTCAGCCCCAGGAACTTGTGGACCCGGCCCATCAACTCGGAGTCGCGCTGGGCCAGGTAGTCGTTGACCGTGATGAGGTGGACGCCCTTGCCCGACAGGCCGTTGAGGTACGCGGGCAGGGTGCCCACCAGCGTCTTGCCCTCACCGGTCTTCATCTCGGCGACATAGCCCATGTGCAGGGCGGCGCCGCCCATGATCTGCACGTCGTAGTGGCGTTGGCCAAGTACGCGTTTGGCCGCCTCGCGGACTGTCGCGAAGGCCTCGGGCAGCAGGTCGTCCAGGGACTCTCCGTCGGCGAGGCGCTCCCTGTACTCGTCCGTGAGCGCCCGCAGCTCGGCGTCGGTGAGGTTGACGAAATCCTCTTCGATCGACGACACCTGGTCCGCGATGCGGTGCAGTTTGCGCAGGATCTTGCCTTCACCTGCACGCATGATCTTGCCGAAGACGGACACGTAGGCTGGCTCCTTGCCGGTCGGGCCGGGCACGGTCTGGGTGCTCTGGCACGGCGGGCCTCTTCCTTGCGTCGGGCCCAGCCGCACCGGCCATCGTATGCGAGGGGCACCGGCCCCTGTACCCCCCAACGTGCCGGAGACTCGGAAGGTGCCGGTTCCGCCCGATTGGATGACCGGCACAATCATCTCCATGCGACCCGTCACCCTGGGCACCGAGCGCCTCCTGCTGCGTCCCTTCGAACCGCAGGACGTTCCCGCCGTCCACGCCGCCTGCCAGGACCCGGACATCCTGCGCTGGACCACCCTCCCCGAGCCGTACGAGCGGCGGCACGCGCAGGAGTTCGTGCTCAACATCGGCCCGGCGGGCTGGCGCGAGGACACCGCGTACAACTTCGGCGTCTTCACCCACGACGGGGAGCTGGTGGGCTCGATGGGCCTGGTGCGCGTCACACCGCCCGGACCGGAGGGGCGTCTGGCGGAGCTGGGCTACTGGACGGCCAAGGAGCGGCGGGGTCGCGGGTACACCGTGGAGGCCGCGCGGGCGGTGGCCGACTGGGCCTTCCGCGAGCTGGGCGTGGAGCGGCTGGAGTGGTTCGCCGAGGCGGGGAACACCGGGTCGCGGGCCGTGGCCGAGCGGCTGGGCTTCGTGATGGAGGGGACCCTGCGGGCGCGGATCACCTTCCGCGGGACCCGGCGGGACGCCTGGGTGGCGTCGCTGCTGCCCTCGGACCGGGGGCTGGCGGCGGCCGTGCCGTATCTGCCCGCGCCGTAGGGGCCGCGCTCCCGCCGGCGGGAACGCGGCCCGGGGTCCGGCCGTTTCCGGGCCCGCTGTCGGCGGCAGGCCCTATCGTCGGGCGCATGACCTCCGTCTCACTCTCACTCTCCGCCGACGAGGCCCGCCGGATCGCGCTGCGCGCACAGGGACTGCTGGGAGCGCCGGACCGCCGGGCCGGGGTGGAAGGGGTGCTGCGCCGCCTGGGAGCCGTGCAGCTGGACACCATCTCGGTACTGGCCCGCTCCCATGAACTGGTGCCGTACGCGCGGCTGGGCGCGGTCGGCCGCGACACGGTGGAGGCGGCGTACTGGACGGGAGGGCGCGCCTTCGAGTACTGGTCGCACGCCGCCTGCGTCCTGCCGGTCGAGGAGTGGCCGTACTTCGCGTTCCGGCGCCGGGCGTTCCGGGCCAGGGGCCACCGCTGGCACCGCATGGAGGACTCCGAGCGCTCCTGCGCCGCCGTACGGGACCGGCTGAAGGCCGACGGTCCGCTGACGGCCACCGAGCTGGGCGGCGCGAAGAACGGCGGCGAGTGGTACGACTGGTCCGATACGAAGATCGCGGTGGAGTGGCTGCTGGACACCGGCGAGGTGGTCTGCACCGAGCGGCGCGGCTGGAAGAGGGTGTACGACCTGGCCGAGCGCGCCGTCCCCGGCGAGCTGTTCCACGACGACCTGACCGACCACGAGTGCCTGCGCCGGCTGGTCGCCCAGGCCGGGCGGGCGATGGGTGTGGCCACCCGCGCGGACCTGGCCGACTACCACCGGCTGAAGGGCGAGCAGGTCGACGCGGTCGTCGCCGGGACGGGCCTGGTGCCGGTGGAGGTGGCGGGCTGGGGCAGGCCCGCCTGGGCGGACCCGGCGGCGCTGGAGGCCGAGTCGTCCGGGAGCCGGGGACGGCACCGCACCACGCTGCTGTCGCCGTTCGACTCGCTGATCTGGGACCGCAGGCGCACCGAGAGGATCTTCGGTTTCACCCACCGGCTGGAGGCGTACGTGCCCAGGGCCCGGCGGATACACGGCTACTTCGCGATGCCGCTGCTGTCGGGGGGACGGCTGCTGGGCCGGGTCGATCCGGCCCGCGAGGGGAGGACGCTGGTGGCGCGGCAGGTGTCGATGGCGGGGCGCGGGGCGGTGGAGCCGATGGCACGGGCGCTGCGGGAGG